>NZ_JASJXN010000048.1:0-26450 GCF_035018705.1 Undibacterium sp. RTI2.2
CCGCTCCTTTCTCATCTATTTTGCGCTTCTCGCAATAAAATTACTCTCCGGTGTTTCGTTTTGCAAGAACCTCAAATAAGAAATTTAACGCGGTTAAAGGAAAATCATGTTAGGTCTGCCGCGCTCTGTTATGACCGCTTTATCCGTCATATACATCGTTTGGGGATCGACGTATTTTGCGATTCATGTGGCATTAATATCATTCCCACCGTTCCTCTTAATGGGTACACGTTTTTTCGCTGCGGGTAGTTTGCTATTTGCTTGGAAAAAATGGCGTGGTACTCCTAGTCCCAAGATACGGGAGTGGATCGATGCAGGGGTCGTTGGTGTGTTGATGCTGGGTGGTGGCATGGGTTTGACGGCACTAGCACAGCAAAGTATTTCCTCAGGATTGACCGCCGTATTTATTGCTTGCTCGCCTATGGTTTTGTCGTTTTGCGTGGGTTTTTTTGGAGACTGGCCTAACCGTCGTGAATGGACAGGAATAATGATCGGCTTCGCGGGTGCCGTGATGCTGGCATTTGGTGGCGAATTTTCTGCCAAGCCAATTGGTGTGATTAGCTTAATCGGGGCGATTTTAAGTTGGGATATCGGATCAGTGCTGTCGCAACGAAAATTAAAAATGGCGCCGGGTGCGATGGGATTTGCCAGTCAAATGTTACTTGGCGGCGCATTTTTGATGATGCTTGGTTTTTTGATGGGAGAAAAATTCAATACGCCAATCACTGTCAACGCGTGGATAGCTTGGTCTTATCTTGTAGTTGCCGGATCTTTGCTTGCATTTACTGCGTACATGTATTTGCTAAGCGCAGTAACGCCCGCCCTCGCTGGCAGCTATGCCTACGTCAACCCTGTGATCGCGGTAATTTTAGGCGTTATGCTAGGAGGAGAAAAAATTGGCGTGCGTGAAATGATTGCAATAACGGTGATTTTAGGAAGTGTGATCCTGATTACTACTGCGCGTAAAAAAACAAATGCTGCGCTTGATGCTGAGCATAGCTAGACTCTAGAAAAACTCTGCAGTATCGTTCGATTTTTCGGCATGCAGGTCGCCACTGTCGACCAAACTATCGTAGTAGCAAGTACGATTTCTGCCATTGCTCTTTGCAAAGTAGAGCGCCTGATCTGCACGACCCATAATCGCAACTGCAGGCTCAAACGGATCAATGCGGGCAAAACCCACACTCACTGTGACTTGACCTACCTGTGGAAATGGATATTGCTCCACATTTTCGCGGAAGCGATCAAAAATATGGTGTGCATCGTCTTGAGCCGTAGCGCGCAATAAAATCACAAACTCCTCACCACCGAAACGGAACAATCTGTCGGTGGGACGGAAAGACGAGCGTAAGAGATTGGCGATCAAAATCAATACCTCATCGCCATACAAGTGACCGAATTGATCATTAACACGTTTGAAGTGGTCAATATCCATAACCGCTAACCAATGTGGCTTTTCGGGTTCAACGGACCTGCGGTCTTGCTCTGGTTCTGTTTCGGTATTTTTTTGCTGGGAACTAACCCGCAAAATTTTGGAGAAATTATCGTCAAAAGTCTTACGATTTAATAAACCTGTCAATGAGTCTCTCTCACTGTAATCGAGTAAGTTTTGGAAGTTACGATAAACGATCAAAATCCCTTCCATCACTTGAGAAGTATTTTCGTTATACGATTCAGGATTGGCGATTTCTAGACAGGTGTTTACCTTTTCGTTAGTCCAGATTGGTAGCCATATTAAACGCTTACCATCTTCTGACAAACCTTCGATCAAATTCTGATGTTTTGTAATGCCGTCTTCCAAGTTGGGGTACTTGGCAATTAGATCACCGGCTAAGTTGATGGCGCTAATATCTGCGACTTCCAGCACTTTACCATTTTTAATCGTGATTTGTGACTGTACAAATGTTTGCTTGCCTACGGTGGTTATATCCAGCACGCGTGCATACTCAGCGCGTGTCAATTCACACAAGGCCGAGATGACAGAAATATTGAGGAGATCATGGTCACGATGACCAGTAATTTCCACAAGATGTTTAATGATGGAATCCATACTCTACTAAGAGTTAACTGCAATAAGCAAACGAAGTGGCGCCGAGAATACCTTAGCAACGATTAAGAAACAATAACTTAACAACAATTTACAACATCTTTGTCACAATTACTTATTTTTAATCGGTTTATTCTGAATATTTAATATACCCAATGCATTCAGGGACAGCAACAACTACAAAGCTACATAAAGCGATTTTTATAATTATTTTGCATTATGATGATAAGTAAGACACGCGGACTAGGTTTTTCGGTAAAACTCAAAGCTCATGGACTTAAGTTTGACATCCGTCGGACATTAGCAATGTGGTTAAATAGATCTGCAATAAGCATTTTGATGAAGGATGGGCGCATGATAAATACAAGTAAAATACTTATGATTGCGTGCATATTTCTATGATCAGTTTAGCGAGGAGAACGGCAATGCTTGATAACTTTAAACGTTCCCAACTTACCACAATGGCCATCGGTTTGTTGAGTTGTGCATGTGTGCTACCTGCGCACGCTGATCACATTATTCAGGTGATTGATAGTGCTGGCAAACCTGTCCTTGATGCGGTCGTTTATTTTGATAATGGCACGATTGAAAAAACCAAGTCCGCCAAAGTTGATATCGAGCAAAAAGATAAAAAATTCATTCCGCTGGTGACGGTAGTGCAGACTGGGACAGCCATCAGCTTCCCCAATAATGACACGGTACGGCATCAAGCTTACTCATTTTCGCCAGCGAAGCCATTTGAATTAAAACTGTATGCAGGCAAGCCCGAAGCACCGATCACCTTTGACAAACCGGGGACCGTGGTAGTCGGCTGCAATATCCATGATCAGATGCTGGCGTATATCCAGATCGTCGATACGCCTTATTTCGCAAAAACAGATGCCAGCGGCAAAGCAAAAATTACTACCCTGCCTGCCGGGAAATATAGTTTAAAAACTTCGTACTATCAACAAATGGCAAATAGCCCAATAAGTGAGCAAGCCGTTGTAATCAAGGATGACAACTCTGCGCTTGTTGTCAAATTGAATTACAAAGTAAATTGAACTTGATCGCAGTGTTCCGGGATTGACTGAGTTAGTTACGCTTACAGTAAGTTACGATTATTATGGTTTATCGACCGGATATTAAAATAGCATGCAGCCATTTCAAAAAAATGAAAATCGCCACAAATCAGCAAGGATAGTTCATGCGTTTGCATAGCTTGGAAAGCCGAGTTGTCACTCTGTTTATCGCCCTGACCCTGATGGTTCAACTCGCGGGTTTTTTTGTTATTCAAAATACGATCTATCGCAATGCGCGCGCCTCTATTCAGGAAGAACTGAAGCGGAGTGAAAAAATCTTCAATCGCTTACTAGATCAGAATGCACAAAAACTCATACAAAGTGGCGAGGTGCTCGCTAAAGATTATGCGTTTCGTGAGGCAATTGGTACCAACGATACTAAAACGATAGAGTCTGCCCTAATCAATCATGGTGAAAGGATCGGTGCCAGTTTTTCTATGGTAATAGGCCTGGACCGCAGCGTTACGGCAGCTACCAGCGATGTTTTTGCAAGTAGTTTTCAGCAATCAATTTTGCCTTTGGTGATACAGGCAGAACAAGTCGGTAGCTCTTACCGCAATGCCGTCGTCCAGGGTAAATCGTATCAATTAGTGATGGTGCCTATTAAGGCACCTGTCACTCTTGCCTGGGTCTTGATGGCAATCCCGATTGATCAGCGTATCGTCGCTGACATGCGTGAATTATCAGGCTTGCAGATATCCCTGCTAACTGAAAATCATGCTGACGGGAATAAATGGATGCCGGATGTTTCTACTCTCAATGCAGAACAAGTCGCCATACTCGCAACCCAGATTCCCAAAATTCAAGATACAAGCCAATCCATCGCGGAACTACGCATTGGCGATGAAGAATACAGCGCGCACGTCCTTAAATTAGCCGAAAACGAGAAGTGGGTTACGGTCGCCGTATTGCAGGTCTCTCTGAGCGAAGCTATTGCGCCATATAAACAGCTGCAAAGAGATCTGCTGATACTCACCATCCTTGGGGTCATCATCGCCAGCATCATTAGCGTTGTTACCACCAAGCGGATTACTGGTCCCATGCGTCAATTAGCGGATACTGCCAAACGGTTAGGCGCGGGTGACTATACCGCCACGATCAAAGTGCAACGCAATGATGAAATCGGCGATCTGGCGCGGACTTTTCTGGTCATGCGTGATGGCATTGCCAACCGCGAAAAAGAAATCCGGCGCTTAGCGTATTGGGATATTTTGACCAATCTGCCAAACCGGGCACTGTTCGTCAGCATGCTGCAAGATGCGATTACACAAGCAAGGGCAAAAAAAACTACCTGCTACATTCTGATGATGGATCTGGATCGGTTTAAACATGTCAACGATGTCATGGGACATGGTTTTGGTGATCAATTACTTACGCAAGTTGCCCTCAGACTGACTAATGAGCTGGGACAAGGCACCATCAAACCTGCGCGTCTGGGTGGTGATGAGTTCGTCGTGCTGTTACCCGACTCCACTCTGTTAGAAGCACAAGAGCTGGCTGCAAAAATTTTAGCGTCCTTAGAAAAACCAATTTCAATCGAAGATCAAACCGTTGATCTGGGTGCGGGGATTGGTATTGCCGGCTTCCCCGACAATGCCAATGATGCAGAATCCCTGTTAAGCCGGGCGGAAGTGGCGATGTATGCCGCCAAGCGTGCCAACAGCGGCGCGGTAACCTATGTGCCAGCCATCGATAAATCCAGCCAGCAAAGTTTGTCTTTGCTGAGTGAATTACGCACAGCGCTGGAACAACAGCACTTCCACTTGTATGTACAGCCTAAAGTCGCATTGGATACAGGCAAAGTAATTGCTGTCGAGGCGCTAATCCGCTGGATACATCCAGAACGTGGCTTTATTTTCCCGGATCAATTCATCCCATTTGCTGAGCAAACCGGCTTTATTCGCCAGTTAACCCGCTGGGTACTGAATGATGCCGCCCGTATCTGTAGCCTATGGATAGCGCAAGGTCTGAACCTGAAAATGTCGGTCAACCTGTCTACCCGCGATTTACTGGATCAGGATTTGCCGAACAAGTTTGCCGATATTCTGGAGCGACATCACATTACGCCTGCTGCGTTTTGTCTGGAAATTACCGAGAGTGCGATTATGGATGACCCGATCCGGGCGCAGCAGACCTTAGAAGGTTTGCATGCGATGGGCGCCGATTTGTCGATTGATGATTTCGGTACTGGCTACTCTTCACTTGCGTATTTAAAAAGCTTGCCGGTGGATGAATTAAAGATCGATAAATCCTTCGTTCTGAAAATGGAGAAAGATATTGATGACACTAAAATCGTCAAATCAACCATTGATCTTGGTCACAACATGGGATTGAGAGTGGTGGCAGAAGGAGTCGAAAATAAAGAAGTCATGCAACTGCTCAAGGACATGGGCTGTGATCAGGCGCAAGGCTATTACATCAGCAAACCCATGCCAGCCGAGCAGATGCTCACTTGGATGGCGCAATGGGATGCAAGACAAGCGACACCAGACGCTGGTAGTTAGCTTAGTTGTTTAACTAAGCAACCAATATACTCATGGTAAGTATTATATAGCTGTCCATACAATCATTGATATGCAAGCTAATTTTACGAAAAATTATGGGGAGTATATTAAATCCTAGTCCTCATACCAAATGCATTTGGTGCGATTTGCGATCTCTTTTATGGTTGTACATACGACTGTCGGCAATCTTAATCAATCGTACATAATCATCACCATCCTCAGGGAAACACGCCCAGCCAACAGATACGCCGACACTGACCATGACATCGTCCAGCGCAATCGGCATTTCTACCAGGGTAGAAATTTTCTCTACCATGTTGTAAATATCGATAGAGCTTTTGGTGTCTTTGAGTAAGAGCACAAATTCGTCGCCGCCATAGCGCGCCACAATATCGGTTTCTCGAATAGACGCTTTTAGCCTAGCCGCGATGATCACTAAAGTGGCATCGCCGGCGTAATGCCCATAGTTATCGTTGATAAATTTAAAACGGTCCAAATCGACAAATAAGATCGTGAACACCTCGTGCTCGTGAGGATTATTTTTTGCATGTTTTTGCAGATAACTAATTTGAGCGAATAAAGATTCCCGGTTGGCGACTTGGGTTAATTTATCAAAACGCAGCTTCTTTTCCATCTCAATAAATGTTTGAGCAAGGATACCAATTTCATCATCGCGCCGGATATCCAGCTCAGGCAAAGGCTGCCCTTCACCAAATTTTTCTGCTGCGCCGGTGAGTTTGCGGATATCGCGCATTACCCGATCAACGATGGTCAAACCTATCGTCAATGCAAATAAAATACAGGCTACTGCAATTAACAGACTCTCAAAAAAACCTTGGTTGACGCTGCTCATAAAATCGGAGCGCGGTACAGCAACCACAGTCAGCCAGTTCAAACCTTGCTTATCACCCAAAGCCGCGACTGCCACATCAACTGTGCCGGTCGCTAGGGTAAATGACTGAGTTGACGAGATTGATTTGTCGCCCTGCAAAATTTTTCTTTGCCAGGCATAACTACGTTTATAAATCTCGCTGATTAGGGGCGTCTTCATTTCCGATGCGCGCAAACGCTGCGGCGCATCGTTTGGACTTAGGCGTGTTACAGCCAGCTCATCACCAGAGGTGGCGACGATGTAACCCTCACTGTCGATGATGTAGGCGACACTGTTTTTGCTGATTTCTAAAGTCCGTAAAAAATCTGACAGCACTTTTAATGTCACGTCGGTAGCGACCACACCGATCAAAGTATGGTTGGGCTGAAATACGGGCTTAGCCAAAGTCACGGTCGGCTCTGCCGAGGTAAAGTCATTATAAATTTGCGACCATACTGGCTTATCGGATGCAATCGCCGCACGATACCAAGGCCGCAAACGCGGATCGTATTGATCCGTACGCAATAACACCGACCGGTCGCCTGGTGTTTTTGCCTGATAGACCTGGCGCTGGCGCGCGCCGGGTTCATGCCAATACACTTCAACGAAATCAGGTTTGATGCGAAACACACCAACCATACGGCCATCCTGACCGCCGTAATAGACGTAATTATTCACATCCATAAACAGGCCGCTGGCGGTCCACAATTTGGATTCCAGCAAACCAAGATCATCCGAGAATTTTTGTACTGCCGGGGCGTTTTTAGGATTAGGGGCGATCGCATCCAGTGCCACTAATGCGCTATCTAAATGCTTTCCGGTAGCGCTGCTGATACGATTAACCATATCGGTCAAGATACGTTGCGTCAGCGTGTTCACCGCATCGGTTCCGGCCCTCATTGATACCCAGCCAATAGCCGCAGCGACGCCTATTACTAAAATAGTAATAGGGATGACTAACTCACGGCGTAAGGAGGACCGGCTCATCTGTTTTCGTATAACAAAGTGTTAAATATCGTAATCTGACTTGAGAAAAATAATGAAGAATAAGCTTAGTTTTATACGATATCAGGAATGTAGGTTCAATCAAAATCCTGATATGGCTTTGCTCGGGCAGATTTAGTTTTTTTTGGTAAAGTGTTGCGTAATTTGGTGGTGTGAGATCTTTTCATATCAAGATGTTCATATTATCGATACACAAAATATCAACACCATAAAACACCCGCAGCAAAAAGCTTAGCAATACCGATCGAGTACCAACGCTCTTTAGCCACAGGTCATTTGATGTACAAAAAAAATGTAATCGTAATCGCAAGTAATGCGCTCTTTTTTTGTTTGTCCTGGTCACTTTTTGGACAAGTAGCCAACGCGCAAAATTTGCCCTTGCCCGACATGGGCAAATTGACAGCGACTGGTGGCGTCAGCCAGCTAGAAGGTGCGGGCGGCGGTGGCATTACGCCTTGGGCATTGATCACCGGTTATGGCAGCGAAGATAGCTATGGCGTCAACGCACATATCACGCAAGTGGACACGCAGGATTACCGCCTTAAAACTTACGGCGTCGCGTTGGGTTTTGCCGACAAACTGGAAGTGTCTTTAGCTAAACAAGAATTCACCGGCAGCCGCGCCCCCTTGGATCATCTCAATATTCAACAAGATGTTGTTGGTATTAAACTGAAATTGTCTGGTGATGCCGTGACCGATCAAGACACGCTGTTGCCGCAAATTGCGCTAGGCGTGATGTTTAAGCGCAATAACGGTGTGGCGGGTCTTGGGGCACTTGGCGTCACTAACGTAAAGCAGCTTGGCGCAGTTAGTGACAACGGCGTTGATTACTACCTGTCTGCGACAAAACTCTATCTGGCACAAAGCCTGTTAATCAATGCCACACTGCGGATGAGCAAGGCAAACCAAATGGGCTTGCTCGGTTTTGGTGGTGATAAAAACGATCAATATAAACCCCTGCTTGAAGGCTCTGTGGTCTATCTGATCAACCGTAAATGGGTCGCAGGTATGGAGTACAGAATGAAGCCGCGCAACCTCAGTGTTGATAATGAAAAAGATTACGCCGATGTGTTTTTGGCTTATTTCCCGACCAAGAATTTTTCTGTCACTGCGGCCTATGCCAAATTGGGTGACATCACGGTGTTTAATCCCACCACGCAGCGCGGCTGGTATTTATCACTACAAGTTGGTAACTAGTAAACGACAAGAGACAATACAAATGAACGCGCAACCAGTTTTAACCCAGATTTTCCATTGGACCGCTACCACTTCGGAGAAACGCAGACGGCGTGCGGTCTTCAGAGGGATAGCACCACCGCGATTTGAGTGGGAACGCTACAGCGACAATTGCACCTTTGGCGAACTGCCTGGCGTTGTTGCTCCTCCTAGCAAGATGCAGCTTGCGTCGTCGTCGCGTCTAGCCAGCCAGTTCGCCAAAGGCACACTTGTCGCTGTTCCAATGGAAAATCTAGGTTTAAAAACCTCGGCTGTAAAACTCTTGAAAGCACTGCTGTTCGTAGTGCCCATGTTTGCAGCAAATTTATACGTTTATGCTGAATCCGCACCGCAGACCGATGCGCTTTATCAAGCCTTGGGTAGTGAGGCTGGCATCAATCACATCGTCGATGATTTGATTCCATTAGTGCTGGCAGATCCACGTATCAAAGAGTCGTTCAAAGAAACCAATATGAAGCGTCTGGCTAAGCTATTAAAAGAACAATTTTGCGTTCTCAGCGGCGGCCCTTGCACCTATTCTGGCGACAGCATGAAGGTGTCACACGACAAGCTCGGCATCACTGGTGCTCAGTTCAACGCCTTGGCAGAGGATTTGCAAATCGCGATGGAGCAACAGCATATTCCTTCATCGGTACAGAACAAACTGATTGCCAAACTTGCGCCGATGAAGCGGGACATCGTTGAACCGAAAAAATAGCTTCAAAAGATAGCCTCATACGATTTGACAATATGTCACACAATATTCGTGGTTATGTCGCATTAGCTTGAATCCGGTTTGCTAACGCCAACGTATTTCTTCCAGAGACGCTCGTTGCTGAGATGCTCCCAACCCACCTATCAGCGAGGAAATGACTATGTATTTGACGATGTATCTAAAGAACCGAGCTTTACAAGCCGCCATGATCAGCAGTTTTGCCATGTTCTGTCAGCAGGCGAGCGCCCAAACTACCGCACCTGCCAGCACATCGACATTAGCCGACACACCATCCAGCATGCGGCCCGACATGGGCAAACTGACCGCAACTGGCGGCGTTAGCCAGCTAGAGGGCGCAGGCGGCGGCGGTCTGACGCCTTGGGCATTAATCACAGGTTATGGCACGCGTGACAGCTATGGTGCGAATGTGCATTACACCCAAGTTAAAACCCAAGATTACGGACTCAAAACCTATGGCGTAGCCGTTGGTATCGCAGACCGGGTCGAATTATCCCTGGCTAAGCAAGAATTTACCGGCAGTCTGGCACCACTCAACTCGCTTAACATTCAGCAAGATATTCTTGGCATCAAAGTCAAAGTCGCGGGTGACGCCGTGTATGACCAAGATAGCTGGATGCCACAAGTTGCCGTCGGCGCGATGATCAAACGTAATAACGGCATAGGTGGTCTGGGCGCGTTGGGCGTCACTAATGTCAAGCAACTGGGTGCCAAAGATGATCGTGGTGTGGATTACTACGCTTCAGCCACTAAAGTTTTTCTGGAACAAAGCCTGCTGCTGAACGGCACCTTGCGCATGACCAAAGCCAACCAAATGGGTATTCTCGGTTTTGGCGGTGATAAAGAAGACAAGTACAAGCCTATGTTAGAAGGCTCTGCTGCCTATTTGATCACCCGCAAATTAGCCTTGGGGGCAGAGTACCGGATGAAGCCACGTAACCTCAGCGTCGATAACGAAAAAGATTACTACGACGTGTTTCTGGCTTATTTCCCGACTAAAAATGTGTCGATCACTGCGGCCTATGCCACTTTGGGCGATATCACCGTATTTAATCCGACCAATCAGCGTGGCTTTTATTTGTCGCTGCAAGCCGGATTTTAATCTGACTGTATCGCGCAACACAGCACACAGGCTAAAACACATACAAGAACTGACCTATTTTAGAAAGACATGATCATGCAAACACGTCTCAGCTCCAAGCTCGTCAAAGCAGCTATTATCTTCAGCTTTGGCATTAGCACTACTATCGCCACCACGTCGGCATTCGCCCAGACCACGCTCGACGCGGTGTACCAAGGCTTGGGTGGGAAAGAAGGCATCAATAAAATCGTGGCTGATTTTTTACCGATAGTATTAGCAGACGACCGCATCAAAGACGCATTCAAAGAAACCGATATGGAACGCCTGGGTTTAATGTTGGCAGAACAGTTTTGCGCACTGACTGGCGGTCCATGCAAGTACAGCGGTAAAGATATGCAAGAAGCGCACAAGGGGATGAATATCAATAACGCCCAGTTCAATGCCTTAGCAGAAGACCTGCAAATCGCGATGGAAAAAAATAACATCCCCTCGTCGGTTTCTAATAAGCTGGTAGCGAAACTGGCACCAATGCAACGCCCCATCGTCACCAAGTAATTTCAACCGAGATAATCCATGCGCCGTCATTCTGTCATCCGCTTACTACAAGCCAGTTTGTTCCTCAGCAGCTTTGGCCTGCTGTCCAGCGCATGGAGCGTCACCATCAGCGCCAGTGCGGTGGATAAAAATGGCGCCTTAATGCCAGATGTTGTGGTGTACGCGACACCGATCGGCGCGCCCTTGCCGCCAGTTGGCAAAACCGAGACCGAGGTAATTGCCCAGCGCGATTTGCAGTTTGCGCCCTACGTCACACCGATACGCGTAGGCACCCAAGTCAAGTTCCCCAATTACGACAAGCTGGAACATCACGTTAAGTCTTTCTCGCCCGCCAAAGAGTTTGAGATCAAAACCTACGACAAAGGCGTGACGCCACCACCCGTGATTTTTGATAAAGCGGGCATCGTCGTGGTGTACTGCTTACTACACAACTGGATGCGCGCCTATGTCTTGGTGCTAGACACACCCTATTTTGCCAAGACGGACGACAGCGGCGTATTGAAATTAGAAAATCTGCCCAATGGTCAATACGAGATCAAGGCCTGGCACCCGAATATGGGAAGTATCAAGCCGCCTTTGACGCAAACCGTCACCATCAATGGCCAATCAACACTGCTGAAGTTCCAGTTTGATTTTGTGCCTATCGCCAGAAAACCAGCAAAGATGTAATCGCTTGGTAATATATACTGATGGGTGTATGAACTAAAATCACCCTACTACCCATATTTTCTTTGGACGATTAAATATACTCCCCTATTATGAATAAAATTCAAAGCGCCACCACACGCTTTGAGTGCATAGGAAGAATCATAAAATAAGACGCTGACCGGTCTCAACAATGCCTAATTTTTTGAGTTCACTCCCGATCTGATTGGCGTAAGCAAAAGCCCTCTCTTTCGAGAAGTGATCAATCATCAATCCTGAAAAACAAAGCAGCAGAGCAGCCAGGCTCACCGCGTTCGGTAGCGGTTTTGTAGTCATACCGTAAGCAATCATGGCCAGCGCACCTATCGCCACAAATGCCCAAAGTGCCCTCGGATACCAACTGATGAACTTGGTCGTTCGCTGCTGTTCTGACTTCAAAAATTCCACAGAATTTTTTTGATATGCTTCTTGATAGTCAAGCATCCTTTTCGGATTTGTCACAAGCAGTGTGCTTCCGACTGAGGCGCAAAACAGACCGACAATTAGAAAAGGAATCACGATCGCTTTTGCGTACGGTGTATCTCCAAACTTCCAGAACGAAAAACTCACTAAAATAATCCCGAGCCCTTAAACAAGGAGCATTTTCCCTTCAAAAATCTCTCCTTGGCACCAGGCTAATGTGTGGCTAATCAGTGTCATCTTTCCTCCGGCTTATTTACTCGCTAATGTATTTGTTTACACACTAGAAATTACTAATGTGTCGTGATCTATTTCAGCTGGGACATGAGTATGCTGTCAAACAGTCTATCCCCCAGCCATCGCCTCATATAGACAAGCGGCTTGGCGAGCTTGCCGACTAAGTACCTGGACTTGGGCGACGACGCATGAATCGCCGCTGAAATCGTCTGGGCGATGACGTCTGGGGACGAACCGCTATTTTCGACGGCCTCCCGACCAGCCATCATCTTGTCCACCATTCCCTCATAAGCGCCACCTTTCGATAACTCTAAGAGAGGCGCTGCCAGAACATTTCCAAAGTTGGTGCGAATAATGCCTGGCTCGATGATCACCACATCAATCCCGAACGGCTTCAGTTCGACCCGAAGACAATCCGACAATCCCTCAACCGCATGTTTGGTCGCGTGATACCAACCACCAAGTGGTGTGTACATACGCCCGCCCATCGACGACATATTAATAACCGTCCCCGACTTTTGCTTACGCATGATGGGTGTTACCAGTTGCGTGACTCTGGCAAGACCGAACACATTCACTTCAAATTGATACTTCGCCTGGTCGAGTTTGACGTCTTCGATACTGCCGTAAAGACCAAAGCCCGCGTTATTTACAAGAACATCAATGCGTCCGTGTGCTTGCATGATCTTCTCGATCGCACTTTCAACCGAGGCTTGATCGGTCACATCCATCGCAATCGGGTGACCGCCTAGCTTCATCAGATCCCCCATTTCAGATAAGCGTCTTGCAGCACCGTAGACGATTAAACCTTGTTTTGCCAAAAGCTTGGTAGTGGCTTTCCCGATGCCGGAGCTTGCGCCTGTGACAAGAACTATTTTTTTAGTCATAACTTGCTCCCACTTTTCATGATTAATTAGTTTTAGGTAGATCGATGGAAACGTCTTGCCGAATCCTCGAAGACCGAATCTTTAAGCCACGCGCCGACCTAGGGCGCCAGCCGCCTCCAAGTTTGCGACCGGCCAAGAAGCGAAATTCCTATGTAGCCTCGCACCGTCAAAGTTTGACCGTCATCAGAAAGCGCCATTTCGCAGCTATACGTTTTCCCGGAATTAATATCCAGAATTGATCCATGATCGTAGCGAGTACCATCACGTTTGAAGCCAGTCATGATTTTTAGTCCTAGCTTGGGTTTGTCTTTGATGTCGCCAGTGCAGCGGGTGCAGAGAGGCTCACCGTCCTCCTTAGACTGCCCGGGAATCACAAATCGCTGGTCAACAAAACCCACATAGCTGTCCCCTTCTTTCTCAATCCGCATGATGGATTGCAAAGCGCCGGTTTTATCGTCGTATTGCTGCCATTTACCGGTGGCCATGTTTTCCGCCAACGCGGAAAGGCTCAAAAAACTACCAACTATGAATAATGCGTACTTTTTCATCAAGTTCTCCTCAGCTTATCGAAATCGTTCATGGTCTTGCTTCTTTGGAATATCTGGAATCTCTGGATTACGTAGAGTCAAATGAAATCATTTAAACAAATGACATATTTCGTTTATTTGTCCATTATTGACAAATAAACGAAATATGTCAATAATAATTATATGAATATAAAAAAACGCGATGCGATGTTACTAGCAGCGAGAAACACCTTTCTCCGCTATGGCTACAAACGAGTGACAATGAATGATTTGGCTCTGGCCGCCGGTATTTCTCGACCTGCGCTTTATCTCATATTTAAAAATAAAGAAGAGATTTTTAACGGTGTCTACGAGCATTGGGTGAAAGAAACTCTTGCCGAGATAGAAGAAAAAATCGCCATTCTTAAGACGCCAGAAGAAAAATTACACCTGGCTTTTGAACTCTGGACAGTTGGTCCATTTGAGTTAATGCTTGAGTCCAGCGAGGCGGCGGAACTCATGGAGTGCGCCTTTGAATTTGCCCAAGAGTCTCTCAAACAGGGATATAGGGCATTTGAGGAGGTACTTTTACCGGTTCTGATGTCGCACTCAAAATTTCAAGAAAACAAAACAAAAGTGTCAGCCGAAAAAACTGCACATATTCTTTCCAGCGCGGCACGGGGCTTTAAGCTGGCTGCAAAAGACTCTGCCGAGATACGCTCGCTAATCAAGGACTGCATCAGCTTGACTCTGGGCGATTGAGTAGGCAATCTCGAAAAACATCTAACGCAAATGCCTATGACTGTGAAACCCTGACATAGGCATTGATAAAAGTAGCTAGGTTGTAGTGTCTGTATTGACGTGCGTGCCCGCTGCTGGATTTATCAGCAATGAACAAACTCCCACCCAGGACTCCCCATCTGCGCTGGCTTGCGGTATCCTTGCACCCATCTTCTTCATCCATAAAAAATCGAAAAAATGGCAAATTACGTCTACACCATGAACCGCGTCGGCAAGATCGTGCCGCCTAAGCGCCAGATTCTTAAAGATATCTCGCTCTCGTTTTTCCCTGGCGCCAAGATCGGCGTCTTGGGGCTGAACGGCTCCGGAAAATCCTCACTGCTTAAAATTATGGCAGGCATTGATAAGGACATCCAGGGCGAAGCCGTGCCGATGCCAAATCTGAACATTGGCTATTTACCGCAAGAACCGCAGCTTGATCCAGAGCAAACTGTGCGCGAAGCAGTCGAATCCGCACTCGGTGAAGTATTTGAAGCCAAGGCCAAGTTAGAGCAAGTGTATGCCGCCTATGCCGAGCCAGATGCCGACTTCGATGCCCTCGCCAATGAGCAAGCACGCCTGGAAGCCATCATCTCAACCTCTAGCGGCGACAATGTCGAACTACAATTAGAAATGGCCGCCGACGCATTACGCCTGCCGCCATGGGATGCCAAGATAGCCGTGTTGTCCGGCGGTGAAAAACGTCGCGTCGCACTGTGCAAATTATTGCTATCCAAACCCGACATGCTCTTGCTCGATGAGCCAACCAACCATCTGGATGCAGAATCAGTCGATTGGCTGGAGCAATTTTTATTGCGCTTCCCTGGCACAGTAGTGGCGATTACCCATGATCGCTACTTTTTGGACAATGCCGCTGAGTGGATTCTGGAACTGGATCGCGGTGCAGGTATCCCATGGAAGGGTAATTACTCCTCTTGGTTGGACCAAAAGCAAACCCGCTTGAAGCAAGAAGAAGCGACCGAATCTGCCCGCCAACGTGCTTTGCAAAAAGAGCTGGAATGGTCACGCCAAAATCCTAAAGCACGTCAAGCCAAGAGCAAGGCACGTCTGGCGCGCTTCAATGAAATGAGCGAGCACGAGTACCAAAAACGTAACGAGACTCAAGAGATTTTTATTCCGGTCGCCGAGCGTCTGGGTAACGAAGTCATCGAATTTAAAAATGTCTCCAAAGCCTTTGGGGACCGTCTGCTGATCGACAACCTCAGCTTTAAGATTCCACCTGGTGCGATTGTCGGCATCATCGGCCCTAACGGTGCCGGTAAATCGACGCTGTTTAAAATGATTAAAGGTTTAGAGCAACCGGATAGCGGCGAGGTGGTGCTGGGGCAGACTGCCAAAATCTCGCTGGTCGATCAATCCCGCGAAGATCTGGGCAATACCAAAACCGTGTTTGAAGACGTCGCTGGCGGTGCGGACATTTTGACGGTCGGTCGTTTTGAAATGCCATCCCGCGCTTATCTGGGACGCTTCAACTTTAAAGGTGGCGACCAGCAAAAAATCGTCGGCAATTTGTCGGGCGGTGAACGCGGTCGTCTGCATCTGGCAAAGACGTTGCTGCAAGGCGGTAATGTTTTGCTGCTGGATGAACCGTCCAATGATCTGGACGTAGAAACTCTGCGCGCGCTGGAAGATGCCTTGCTTGAATTTGCTGGCAGCGTGATGGTGATCTCGCATGACCGCTGGTTTCTGGACCGGATTGCGACCCATATTCTGGCGTTTGAAGGCAATTCGCAAGTCAGCTTCTTTGACGGTAATTACCAGGAATACGAAGCTGATAAAAAGAAACGTCTGGGTGAAGAAGGTGCCAAGCCAAAACGGATACGTTACAAGCCTTTGTCGGTGTAATTTACACGTACAATTTGTCGGCACAATGTACAGAGTTGAACGGAGTTGACGATCGTTGACATATTTCTCGGTTTTGTTTTGCTGTGCTGATTTAAAATTGAAACGGATGAATGCTCTTCATCCGTTTTTTTTATGGATTTTCCGCTCATTGTTTCCCCATTGCTTCTTCATTACCTCCTCATTATTTCTACTTTTAACTCGCTGTTTTTAATAAAAACGAGCCGCATATGACGCCGCCAAGACTTCACAAAAATCCCCTGCTCAATTTGCTATGCATTATTTTAATTTGCCTGAGCAGCACGTTATCGGGCTCGGCGTTTGCCAATTCGGGAGCGAAAGAAGGCGGAGGCGGTGGCAATATGACCAAGCTAGAAGCGTTCACCGTGAATTTATCCACCTCTGAAAAATACCTGCAAGTCAGCATGACGCTTCAGTTAGCTAATCCAGAAATTGCAGAAAAAATCAAAGTCTATCTGCCAGTAGTAAGGCATGCGATTTTAGTGAGTCTGAGTGGCAAAGAGCCTGGCGATATTCTCTCCTCCGCAGGAAAAAAGGAGCTGATAGAAGAAATCCGCGATACGGTCAACAAAGCGCTAGACGTCAAAGAACATGACGGCGTGACCAATATTTTCTTTGAGAATTTTGTTATTCAATAAATCAGGACTTACGCAAAACCGTCCCAGCTGCGTTGCAGCGACAGTATTTTAGTAACTTAGGTACTGAAGTACTGTCGTCGTCATGCCCGGCTAGGACAATTTTGCGTAAGTCATAAAAACTGAGAGCCGGATATGAGATTGCTTCAGATTTACCTGTATTTACTTCCTCAAAGTTGAATGGTATTGAAAAGCATTCTCATTTAGATTAAAATCTAGGCTGAACTCTCCAAGCCTAGCCATATAGTGACGGTAGGGGTATGCATCACTAACCTCGTACCGAAAGCAATCACTATGAATCACCGCAAGCCCATTGCAGCTGCATTATTAACGCTGTTCGCCAGCCCGCTGCCTTTATTGGCGCAACAAACCAGCTCTTCCTTGCCAGAAATCGTCATCCAAGGCGCAAAAAATGATTTCGCGCCGGGTGCAGTGTCGGTCAGCAAATTACCTGCTGATCCACATGACATCGCACAATCCGTCACGGTCGTGAACAAAGCTCTGATGCAATCGCAAGGTGCCAACTCCCTGGCAGATGCCTTACGCAATGTGTCCGGTATTACTCTGGGCGGTGCAGAAGGCGGCCAGATCGGCAATAACGTTAACCTAAACGGTTTCTCAGCGCGTACTGATATTTATCTGGATGGATTCCGCGACCGCGGTCAATACTATCGCGATACGTTCGCATTAGATTCGATCGAAGTCTTGATGGGACCTTCTTCCATGCTGTTTGGGCGAGGTTCAACTGGTGGCGTCATTAACCAAGTGACCAAAAAACCTATCCTCAAGCAACAAACAGAAATCGGCGGATCAGTGACTAGCAATGGCTTGGTCAGAGCCACGGTGGATTACAACACACCAACATCTGATACGTCCGCTGTGCGCATATTAGCTATGGGGCAAAGTGGCGATGCCACCACCCGTGATCAGACTAAATTGCAAGACTTTGGTTTTGCACCATCGGTCAAATTTGGTATTGGCACTGCGACAGAAATCACCTTGTCCGCTTTGCTGCAACACAATCACGACATGCCAGACTATGGTCTTGGCCCGCTGAACGGCGCACCAGTCAATGTAGATCACAAAACGGCGTACGGCTATAACGATGACCATACCGATTCCGACATTGCCTCACTTAATAGCACTATTATCCATAAGCTATCGTCAGAGGTCACATTACGTAATCAGACGCAATTCAATTACGTCAAAACTAGCGCGAGAGAAACCGCACCTAACACCATCGGTACCGTTTCTGCGAATGGCTTTACCGCGTTGTCACCAGCAGGCATCAGCAGCTTGCCGCTGTCTAGCTTATATGAGCGCCTGCAAAGCCATGACCGCGATATCCGCGACTACTCCTTCTTCAACCAAACTGAACTGGTCGCCAATCTGACGGCAGGTGGCTTTAAGCATAATCTGTTGGCCGGATTGGAGTTAGGTCATGACGGTTACGACAATCAGAATTTTTATCGTAACGGCACATGCAATGGCAAAAACCTGAATGCCGCCGGCACTACCGCGGGCTACGTTGCCTGCGTCCCTTTGCTGAATCCGAATAACGGTGATTCGCCAGCGGCAGTGCCAACTACTCTAGGCAATCGCGCCGGCGGATCGGCTAATACGGTGGCGACTTACGTCAATGACACGATGGAGTTGAATCCCGAATTTAAACTCGCGGGCGGTTTGCGTTATGACCGCTACACTGCTGGTATCAGCAACTCTATCAATGCAAGTAATACGACTGGTAGCACAACCTTGGCAGGCGCTAAGCAAGCGATTGGTTTTACCAGTGTCCGTTTGGGCGGCATTTGGGCGCCAGAAAAAACACAGTCATATTATGTTTCTTACGGCACGTCCTTTAATCCTTCGCTGGAACAATTGACGGGCACAACCGGTCAGCAAAATCTGGATCCGGAAAAAAACCGTTCGTATGAATTGGGCGGCAAATGGGATTTAGCTGACGGCAATCTGGCTTTGAATTCTGCCCTGTTCCAAGTGCAGAAAGAAAATGCCCGTAGCCTGATCAGCGCCGGTGTATATGAATTAGACGGTACAGTACGGGTCAATGGTTTCCGTGCCGGTGCGACTGGCCGTGTGAACAAAGAGCTGCAACTTGCGCTGAATTACACCTACCTAGATGCCAAGATTGTCGGCGCATCAGCATTGGATGGCACCTTAGGCAAAACACCCGCTAACACCCCAAAAAATACCCTGACCGCATGGACCATTTACGAGCCAGCGCCGCATTGGGAAATGGGTGGTGGTCCAGTTTATATGTCGGAACGTTTCGCCAGTAACACCAACGTGGTACGTGTCGGTGGTTACACACGCTGGGATGCCACAGCAGCTTACAAGCAGCCCAAATACGAACTCCGTTTAAATGTATTTAATCTGACGGATAAAATGTACTACGACGCTCTGATCCCATCAGATGGCGGTCGTTCAGTGCCGGGTACTTCACGTGCTGCGATGATTTCATTCACTTATCGCATGTAATGTGATAAGTGAGACAGCTATCGTATTGCAGTAACTAAGTACCAACTAAGTACCGACCAAGTACCAACTAAACGCTAGCCAGCAAACCGGAGTTGCAAGATAATTGCCACTCCGGTTTTGCTATTGCGCCGGACAATGTTCAAATTCTAACCAATCAAACTTAGCAGAAAACTCTATGCTGGTTCATATCCCCAATGTTCTTGATACTCCGCAGTTAGACGCCGTGCGGGCGCTACTCAGCCAAGCTGGCGACGCCTGGGTCGATGGGCGTGTGACTGCCGGTTATCAAGGCGCTGCGGTCAAGTTTAACCAGCAAATTGATGAGCGGTCCGAGGTCGCACATCATTGCCAACGGTTGATACTCGGCGCGCTTGAGCGCAATCCTTTGTTCATCAGCGCCGCTTTACCTAATATCGTTTATCCGCCGATGTTTAACCGTTACAGCGAGGGTATGACCTTTGGCGCGCATGTTGATGGCAGCGTGCGGATTCATCCACATACCGGTAACAAACTACGCACTGATATTTCCGCCACTCTGTTTTTGGCTGACCCGCAAGACTACGATGGCGGCGAGCTGCAGGTAGAAGACACCTACGGTATGCATGCAGTCAAACTGGCGGCGGGAGACATGGTGCTGTATCCCGCAACTAGCTTGCACAGAGTCACACCGATTACCCGTGGCACGCGCCTCGCCTGTTTTTTCTGGGTACAAAGTCTGGTCAAAGACGACGGTCATCGTAGCTTGTTATTTGATATGGATAACGCGATTCAGACACTCAACCAAACTCAGGCGGACGAGGGTGCGCGCGTCAAACTGGTAGGCTGTTATCACAACTTGATGAGACAATGGAGCGAGACTTAAAATAGTTCTCAGCCTGAGTAGAATTATATACTCCCCGATTTGTTTCAAGAAAACAGCCTATTGTCCAGTAAATATATGGACAACTCAAATATACTAACTGGATGTATTTACTGGATGTATCAATTAGCCGCATTCGCCAGCGCCGCAATCGAGATTAAAAAAAGTCGCTTTCTAGGTCTGCTTTACCCCGTCACTAGCCGCGCAGAAGCACGTGCAATTTTGGCGAACTTACATGCCGAACATCCGAATGCCGTGCATGTTTGCTGGGTACTGGTCTGCGATGGCGATTCTGGTTTGGATGATGACGGCGAACCTTCGGGTACCGCCGCCAAACCTATGTACAACGTGCTGGTACACAAGCAACTGCACAATATTCTGGCAGTAGTCGTGCGCTACTGGGGCGGTATCAAACTAGGTGCCGGCGGATTGACCCGCGCCTATGGCCAAGCCATTTCAGACGCATGTAAAACCGCAGAATTAATTCAGATCGAGCTGATGTGCGAACGCGTCTATCAACTAGCATTCGCTGATGAGTCGCAGTTGCGCCGACTGTGCGAGCAACACGGCGTGACCATCATCCGCGCTGCATATGGCAACATCGTTGAACTACGCTTAAAGATGAAACAGAATCAAAGCGACGACTTTGACCATCTGGCAGCGAATCTGTTACGCGGTGCCTTGACGATACAGACGGAAGGCCCGCCATTGCCGTAACCGGCGGATTGATATGCTCTTTTTTTGAAGCTCGCGTATTACGTCCGCCAATACAAGTACGCCTTCCAAGCTAGTTAGTGTGGAAGGCGTAGTCGTCAAATATCACTTGCCGCCCTTCAGTCCGGCGACAAAGTGACTAAGTAACGTAATTAAGTAAAACAAATCATACGTTCAACTTATTTCGTTTTTGGTGCTGTCGCTGGGACGTCCAGATTAGAATTCAGCTCACCAGCTTTGCCTGCTGCTTTAGTTTCTGCTTTTACTTCTGCACGAGTTTTGCCTGCGCTTTTATCTGTCTTCGGAATAGGATCTAAGTCCAGATTTTTAGTCGCTGTGCCAGATTTAACCGCTGTTTTGGCTTCTGCCTTGACCTCAGCACGTGTCTTGCCGCTGGTTTTATCTGCTTTAGTCGGGATCGGATCTAAATCTTGATTCTTATCCAGCTCGCCGGATTTTCTGGCAGCTTTGATTTCCTCTTTTACTTCGGCTTTGGTTTTGCCGGCAGCAACAGTTGCCGATGCGCTAGCAGATGCGGTTTGTGCATACGACGTGCTCGCCAACATGATGAGTGGTAAGGCCAATGGTAAAACGAACAATGAGAGATGCTTTTTCATTTTTGAGGCTCCTTAGGTATTGTTATCGGATAAAACAAGATGTGAACCGGATACGCCATTACTTGATGTTGCAAAGCGATGTTGCTCTTTATATCCTGCCTACGTCAATTCTTATGTGCGCTAGATCACCTTAAGATGAAAAAAATTGAGGATAAAAATGTTCTTAAGACGGAGATTTGCAAAAAATACGCCTTAAAAAATCTCATCAAAAATGTCTGCTATCGACGGTTTTCCGAGTTCTGATTACTTATTCTGTATTTGTTTTTAGATATGAATATAAATATACTCACTGTGAGTATATTTATATCGTCCAATTAATCATTGGTCAATATGGTGTTTTTAATAAAAATAAAGGGGAGTATATTAAATTACCTTTAACTAGCTGACACTGGCGATCTGCGCGGCTACTTGTATGGCGATGATGAATGTTTGCCTCGCTCATCATCTACGGTCAATCTGCGACAGGTTTAAGCAAAGCTAATGTGTCTGTTTTTGCACTATGTTGTTTTAGAAGGCTCAGATTTCTCAGTGATGACCTTATCGTGATGAGCCAAACAGATTAGCCCTAAGTGATATTTACTTAGACTCACTAACACTTATTTATACTTACTTACACGTAGCGGCACATAACGCCGTTCCCCCGTTGCAGCCTGGTAGAACACTTGGGTGAGTGCACCGGTTTCTGGATCGATAAACTCTTCGTCAGTTTTTTGCCATTCACCTTTATCTAAATCTGTGATTGTGGCGGTTGGCCGATAGCGCCATTTTTCCAACAACAGCGCCGCCAACAAAATCGTCCCCCAAAGGGTGAGTGGCCATGCATGCGCGTTGCCGGCCAATATAAAAACCAGGCCTGTGATCGTCATTAACGATCCGATGAACAATAATGTGGTGCGTAACATCAAGTCAACACTCCCTAGTTTTTCTCAATTTTCTCAACAATGACCGCTGTGCCGTAGGCCACGATTTCACTCATGGTCTGACCGATTTCGGAAGAATCAAACCGCATCATCACAATTGCATTACCACCCATCAGGCGCGCATTTTTTACCATGCGATCAACCGCGTGGCGACGCGCCTCCTCCAACAAGGATGTGTATTCTGTGATCTCACCACCGATAATGGAGCGTAATCCCGCCATGATGTTGCCACCTAATCCTCGACTGCGGACGACGACGCCGAACACTTGCCCTTTGACTTCCAGCACACGGTAGCCAGCGATATTTTCAGTGGTGGTGATTAACATGATGTTCCTTTATTGGTAGATGAGCCCGCACTGTAACTTGCCAAACAGTTCTCTAAAACGGTAATCCACGCATGGAATTACCATCTGATGACTACCGATTTACCATCAATCTGGCATGTGCCAATTTGATGACGATACGCTAGGACGTGACTTGCACACCCTTCCAAAAGGCGATAAATCCAGCGATTTGTTTGGCGGCGTCTTTCGGCGTTCTATACAGCCAGGCAGCGTTCTCATTGATTTTTCCATCTACCTCAAGGCTGTAGTAATCTGCCGTGCCTTTCCAGCCGCAGACAGTATGATGGGCGCTGTTTTTTAGGTATTCAGCATTTACTTTGTTTGGTGGAAAATAGATATTGCTCTCGACAATCTCAACTTCCTCGTCCGTTGCTTGAGCGATGATCGCTCCGTTCCATATTGCTTTTGGCATGATCGGGCTTCTTTCCTTGGAGTGAAAAATGCATCATACGCCTTACGCTTTACCCGTGTATTGGATGCTTAATGACGTTCTCAGTTGGTTACATTAGTTACATTGCTGCATTCACTATAGCGCCGCTAATGTCAGTTACAAGCTAGCGAAGATTGTTGATTGTCTTTTGACGAGTAGTTGAATATGATGTTTCCAGACGGTATTCTGTGAATGATTATTTATTTATCCCCCGATCCAAAAATTAGATTAACGAATATACAAATTACTAACAGAGTCTAGTGATAGGACAGACGCAAAATTGTCCCAGCTAAGAGCTATAACGCGGCTGGGGCGGTTTTGCGTCAGTCCTAAGTTAGTCCGCATATTTACGGTATTACTTTTGGGTGATAACAAGCTATGTTTTTATCGAAGCAGGCATCGCGGCCAAAACTTGCCACCTTATTGACCGGTGGTGTCAGCATCGTTGTGCTGTGCACTGTCCTGTCGATGTTAGTTCTGGTAGACCATTTCGCAGATAATTATGCGCAAAAGCAGGCCGAGCAGCGCTTGCAACAACTCTCATGGCAAATGCGCGATGAGCTAGACCAGGTGATGCAAAAAGCCGTCGGCGATGTTCAACTGCTGTCGCAATTAAATCAAATTAAAGACGCAAAAGATCCAGGCGATATTCGTAACATCGTCGATACACTACAAACGACTTTTCCATCTTATGCCTGGATCGGTTTTGCGGCGCCGGATGGCAAAGTCATTGCTGCGACTAAGGGTTTGTTAGAAGGTGCGGATGTCAGTCAGCGTCCTTGGTTTCAACAAGGCCAAAAAGGGCTCTACGCAGGAGATTACCATCCCGCCTTATTGCTACAAAAGCAGATGCCCTACAGTGCAGATCCCTGGCGTTTTGTGGATGTATCTATCCCTATCCATTCATCTGATGGCACCTATCGCGGAGTTATCGGCGCGCATTTAAGCTGGGGCTGGGCGCGTGAAATGGCGCGGACTTTATTATCACCAGTGAACCAACAATATTCTGCCGAGATTATGGTCGTGCGTGAGGACGGCACGGTCATTCTTGGACCCAAAGGCATGGAAGAACAGAAGATTAAATCTACCAGTTTGACGCAATCACGATCTGGCAAAAGTGGTGCCACGGAAGAGAAATGGGAGGATGGGCAAGAATACCTTACCGGTTATGCTCTTACCGGTAACCAGCGAAATTATCCCGCATTGAAATGGAGTATTTTAGTACGCCAGCGCAAGGATCTTGCCATGGCAGCACTGCGCAATCTGGAACACGAAATTTTGTATTTAGGCGGTGTACTTGCGCTGATATTGGCTTTTATTGCGGCAATGATGGCGCGTCGTTTGTCATCCTCTTTAATACAATTAAGTTCATCAATAGAGCGCCGCGGACAGCATCGCACCTTGGAATCTATACCCATCGTCAATGGATTCCATGAGGCACATCTTTTATCTGTGACTCTGGCCGATATGGTAAAAAAAGAAGGGCAGTATTTAGCCGGAATCGAACGTGCCAATGAGAGTCTTGAATCCACAGTCGCTGAACGCACGCGTGAAATTGAGACTAAGGCCAATGAGCTGGAATTGTCCCTGCAACGTCAGCGCAGCGCGCAAAGTCGCCTGCAGACAATTACTGATAACCTCCCCAGCATCATTACGTTTATGGATACACAAGAGCGCTATTTATTCGTAAGCGCTTTCGTCACTACGGAGTTTGGTGTCAAGCCTGAGGAGATGATGGGCAAGACTTTGCGAGAAGTAGTTGGCAACAAATTTTACGCAGGCTTAGCACCATATGTGCAAAGAGTATTAGCTGGTGAACGTGTCAGTTTTGAGGCCGAAGGAACCATCAATAATCGAGTCTATTATTACCAGTCTATTTACGTGCCGGCGTTGAATGATGCGGGTATTGTAGAAGGATTTTATGCGATGAGTTTTGATATCGCTGACCGCAAACGGGTAGAGATGATGAAGAACGAATTCGTCTCAACCGTTAGCCATGAACTGCGCACACCCTTAACCTCAATCAATGGTGCTTTGCGTTTGCTTGCTGCCGGTGTTGCTGGCGAGATTCCGCCTAAGGCGAAAGAGCTGACAACAGTGGCAATGCGTAATACAGATCGCTTACTACGCTTGATTAACGATATCCTGGATATGGAAAAAATTGCCTCTGGCAATATGGAGTTTAATCTCAAATTAGCTAAACTGGATCAGTTAATACAAGAGACTATCAGTGCCAATATTTCTTATGCTGATCAATACGGCGTGAGGATTGTAGGTGCTGGAGATTACGGCGATGTCGATGTGAATGTAGACCGTGACCGCTTTGCACAAGTGCTCACCAACTTGTTATCGAATGCGGTCAAATTTTCTCATGAGGGTGGCGAGGTACGTGTCTCTGTGGAACAGGGTGCTAAGACTGTTAAGCTTATTGTGAGTGATCATGGTTGCGGTATTCCTGCTAATTTTCACGATAAGATTTTTCAAAAATTTAGCCAGGTCGATAATTCCAATACTCGTAAAAAAGGCGGCACCGGTCTGGGTTTAAATATCTGTAAAACCATCATAGAACACATGGGCGGTACTATCGGTTTTAAATCAACGGTGGATGTTGGCAGCCAATTTTTCTTTGAATTGCCTTTGGTCTCTATGCAAAGTTCTAATGATCTTTAATATTCATACTTAGTTATTTTACTAAGTACAAAGAAGTATTATTGACTGCTTATCGCCAAAAATAGCATCGATCTAAGAGCCATTTTTTATACAACTCTCCTCAAAAAACCAAAAAAAACCCGCATACCAACAGGTAGCGGGTTTGATCATTATCCATGAAAACCAAAACTGAATCGCGTAATCAATCTTATAAACTAATCTTATAAAATTAATTAGTCAGTTGAGGTTCTTGCAAAACGAAACACCGGAGAGTAATTTTATTGCGAGAAGCGCAAAATAGATGAGAAAGGAGCGG
>NZ_JASJXN010000049.1:0-25986 GCF_035018705.1 Undibacterium sp. RTI2.2
TCAAACAAGAAAACCAATCGCAACAGTGGCCACACCCATGCTCGACTTTACTGGTTTGGGTATTTTGCAAGAAGCTCGGATGTCAGGGCTTAAAATTAACCGGTAGCAGCTGGATGCTTGCAAACTGCCTGCATTAAAAAATTACTCCCTACCCATATGTTTTAATTATCTAATCAAAGTCTGGGCATCCGGCTTATTTTAAGAAAAAAGTAGGGGAGTATATTCAACCCAGATTTTCTAATAGACCGCTAAATTTCTTTGAAGATGCATTAACAAAGCGATATTTTTATCGCCTAAAACGAATTAGTCTGCCGCAATCGTAATCTTATTGCGGCCACTTTCCTTGGCCAGGTACAGAGCCATGTCGCTACGGGACAGCGAGGCATCTGGGCTGGTGTCACTGGCAGACATCATGGCAATACCGATGCTAACAGTAATTGGAATTATTTGATTGTTGGCGTTGACCGGAGTGTCATGCAACTGTTTTTGGACGCGCTGGGCAAACACATTCGCATCTAAGATGCTGGTACCGGATAAGACGACGGCAAATTCCTCACCACCAACTCTGCCTGCGGAGTCGCTCTTGCGTAGTTCGTCGCGCAAAATGTTAGCGAAGTGTTTTAATACAAGGTCACCGACGGCGTGCCCATGCCGGTCATTGATACTTTTAAAATGATCAAGGTCGCACATCAGCACTGCCGATGGTTTACCAACGGCGCGCTGAACGCGCGCCAGCTCTTCTGCCATGCGTCCCATAAAATAACGACGGTTGGGTATTTGAGTTAAAAAATCGATAGTGGCAAGTGCCTGCAACTCAATTTCTAGCCGTTTACGCTCGGTGACATCGGTAATGAAACCGTGCCATAAGGTGCCCCCGTCAGGCAAGCGGCGTGGACGAGCCGCCATCTGACGCCACTGCAACCCTTGTTGCGGCAGATTAACGCGAAACTCTAAGTGCAACTGATGCAGGTCTTTGGCAGATGCATCGATCGCAGCACGATAAGCGCCAAAATCGTCTGGATGTATCAGTTGATGGACTAGCGCAACTGTATCCGTGATTTGCGCTGGCGACAACTCATAAATATCCTTGATGCCTTCGCTGACATAAGAAAAATGTTCTGGGCCATTGGGTAGTTGTTGATATTGATATGCCAATCCAGGTACTTCGTTAGTGAGATTGGTGACAAGATCAACGCTGTGTTGCAGCCGGTCTGACAGCAGGTGCATTGCTGTGATATCGGTAGTGGTACCTATCATGCGTAATGGGGTACCGTCGGCATCACGAACCGCAATTTTACCGCGGCTAGAAACCCAGATATAGCTGCCGTTTTTACAGCGCACGCGATGTTCTACTGCATAGCTATCGGTCTTACCTTCAAAATGAGCACGGATCGTTGCTTGCACATAAGCCAGATCATCAGGATGAACGCGGGTATAGCTGTCTTCAATCCGGTTGGATATTTCTGACTCGGTGTAGCCTAATAGTGCTTTCCAGCCTGACGAATAATGAATTTCTCCGGTTTGAATATGGCGATCCCAGATGCCAGTCGCACTGCCCTCAATCGCCAATGCCATACGGCTCATATTGGCTTCACTCTGTCTCATTGCCTCGTTGGCTACAATAGTTCTGCGTTGGTCATGATGGCGCTCTATGCTGATGACAACTAAACTACTAAGTCCAGAGATCCTGTGATGATCGGCTACAGAAATTCTGCCGCTATGTTTTGCAAACAAAGCAATCATCCCGATCAGGGTACCTGATCCGTTAACAACAGGTAAAGCTGACGAGACAAACAACTCGTGTTGCGCGGCCAACACTTGTAAGTTATTCCAGAACAAGCTGGTGTATGTACATGGATCGTCAGCTTGAGTTTCAATATCAGGCGCACTTACCACATTGCAGCGACATCCTAGTAGGTCCATACCAACCGTCATTTTGCTGATCGCAGCAACGCAAGCTGGCGACAGAGAGGGTGCAACCACCATCCCAAGCTGATGATACTCTGTCAGCACTAAAACGGTGGCAATCAATCCTGAGCATTGCTCTTCAATACCATGTGTAACCAGACTAAGGGTTTCAGCCAGCGGTGCATTTTTTGCAATTTCTGCTAAACAGGCTTGATACAGTAACAGCACACGTTGATTACCATCATCAATCTGATCTGCGTTAGGACGGGCATTATTGTTTGGCTGACTTTGATTCATGAATGTTTAGTATTGGAAGTATTCAATAGCTATGGGGTGGGTACTGGATAGGTAGATAAATGACTAGCTCTAAAGCTAGCTAATTACGGTCACTATTTGCCTGAAATTGATCATATACCAAAGCAGGAATTAAGCTATAGAACAACAAATTTCCACGGTTTGACTAAAATTGGTGGCAACAATTACATAAAAATAAAACAGCAATCATATGGTGGGCTTATCATGATATTAATGCATGTGACATTTCCGTCAAGATGTTATTTTCGGAGCAAACATGCCTGAGATAATTAGAATGACAAGCACTGCATCGCAGCAAGGGCAGTTTTGCGCAAGTCCTAATCTAATCCGACTGAATATGAGCATACTCACTACCCAACGTCTGCGCCTGGAACCTTTAAATGATGACCATCTTGATGGTCTTTTCCGCCTGAACAGTGATCCGGAAGTCATGCGCTATATCACCGGCAAACCCGAAACCCGCGAAGAGACAATCGCAATGATTGAACGCATCAAAGTACGCTGGATCGAATTTGGCTTTTCCTGGTGGAGTTTTATTGAGCTGAAGACTAACGAGCTTATCGGTGCTGGATGCATACAGTATTTGGGACGTGATCCCGCAAATCCTTTAGAAATTGGCTGGCGCCTGCGGCAAGATAAATGGGGCCAAGGTTTTGCGTCCGAGGCAGCGCAGCGGATGGCAGAATTTGCCTTTGATCAGATCGGCGGCGACTCACTGTTTGCAATCTGTGATCAGGATAATGTCGGATCTGCCAATGTCATGAAAAAACTTGGCATGCAGTACCGCGGCATTGAGCGCTGGAACGATATGGACACGGCTACGTATGCAATATCGCGTGCGGATTGGAAAGTAAGGGAAGCAAGGAAAACCAATAAGGCAGACTAATCGCGATCATTCAGTCTGATGTCGATTGAGATTTTCGCTTAAGAATCTGGCGAAATAAAAATCAGACTAGCTGCCAGCAGATTGTTCAAAAAATGCAGGCTCATCGCGCTGGTAATGCCATCACGTAAGCGTAAGTAGCCAAGAAAAATACCCAATACCAATTGTGGGATAACAGCAAAAACTACCAGAAACCCAGAGGCATCGTCAAAGCTGTGGTTGGCAATATGTACGAACGAAAAAGCAAATGCATATAGCCAAAATACCTTAGGGTAAGCCTGGATAAACTGGCGTCCTAGATAAAAATTATGCCCCGATTTTCCATTTCTAGTTCGATAGCGTTCTTGAATTTCAAACACCAACGCCATTAAAACGATCACAGCCGTCAATCCCAGCGTGACGAAAAAACTGCCCGAAAAAATCGTCACTAAGATAGGTCCGAAAAATAAGGTGTAGGTCGCATTTCTAAGCCCAAGACGGAAAATTAATTCCTCCAAAATGGGCGCTATGATCAATGCGGCAAAGGCAAATAATTTTAAATTAGAGAAATCTAAATCTGAGGTGATACTCGTCAGCGCATCAATTGCCCAACCTATCGTGACCATATAAATCAGGTAGAACAACACACTCAGGAATAGAAAAAAAGCTAGCCTCTGCCAGCGTCCTCCGGCATTTAATGATGGTTGCAAACGGCGGGTAGGACGTTTAATAAATCGCCAGAAATCTTGTAACTCGGTTTTGCAATAATGATGCAAGCCGTTTGCTGAGTTTGACGGGTTTGACGGCGATATTGGTATGAATGCTTGCTCAATCACCCCTTGTACTGCTTGCTGCTCTGTACTTTGCCCGTCAACCGAAACTAGCTTATCGTCGGTCTGATTCGTCATTTCAAAATAGTTTTCATCAGATGGAAATAAAATCAATCCTCAAGTGTGCACGGTATTCTTTGCCTGCTAAACGAATCTTCAAACTATATTACTCCCTATTAGTATATTTAAGTTGTCCATATAATCATTGGACAATAAGGCTATTTCTATAAAAATAATGGGGAGTATATTTAAATCGGCTTAAATATCTCTCAATTTTATTCTTTTGGACGACTTAACAAGGCTTTCAAATTCGCCAGACGATTTTGCGGCGTGATCGTTTCTGCCTCGGTCGGCACGGCATCACCCTCGTCTAATTTCATCTCTTTAATAAAGCGGGAGACATCGCAATGCACCGGCGCACCAGCACGTTTGCGCTTTTTGCACCAGGTGATATGCAGACTGCGCTGAGCGCGGGTGATGCCGACGTACATCAGACGACGTTCTTCCTCGATACGGGCGGCGATGGTTTCTACCGGCGCATCAGGGTCGCCTTTATGCGGCAAGATGCCCTCTTCCACTCCAACCAAAAACACGTGGGGAAACTCCAGCCCCTTGGATGCATGTAAGGTGGACATTCTGACGGCATCGGGATCTTCATCCTTACCTTCCATCATGGTCATCAATGCGACCATCTGGGTTAAGTCCAACAAGCTGCGATGATCGTCGGTACCTTCTTTGCCGCCGCTGCCTTTTTCTTTGAGCCAGTTGGTGAAATCGAGCACATTTTGCCATTTGGCTTGCGCGGCACGATCATCAAAACTGTCGTAAAGATAGCCTTCATAATTGATCTCTTTCATCAAATCGTCGAGCAAGGTTCCGGCATGGGTTTCGCGGTGCGCATGTGCTTCAACCTGATTGATGAAGGTACAGAAATCACGTAAAGGCGTGAGCTGGCGATCCGTCAGTTTGGCCTCTATCCCACCTTTGAATACGGCTTCAAATAAGGAGCATTGCCATTGTCCGGCGAATGCGCCTAACACCTCTAAGGTAGCCTGACCGACACCGCGTTTGGGCGTGGTGATCGCACGGATGAAGGCCGGGTCGTCGTCTTCGTTAGCGATCAGACGCAGATAAGAAATAATATCTTTGATCTCCGCTTTATCAAAAAAGCTTTGCCCGCCAGAGATCGTGTAAGGAATACGCTCTTTACGCAGCGCTTTCTCAATCACGCGCGCCTGATGATTGCCACGGTACAAAATGGCGTAATCCGACCATTTGGCGCGACGCTCAAAGCGATGGGCAGAAATCATGATGGCGACTTGATCCGCCTCTTGCTCATCATCTTGCATACCCAAGACTTTGACCGGATCACCGAGGCCGTGTTCTGACCAGAGCGATTTATCAAATAATTTAGGATTATTGCCAATCACAGAATTCGCTGCCTGCAAAATGCGGGTACTGGAGCGGTAATTTTGCTCCAGTTTGATCAGCTTTAAATCGGGGAAGTCGATGCCCAGCGTCTTCAAATTTTCTATCGTTGCACCGCGCCAGGCGTAAATCGCCTGATCGTCGTCACCCACAGCAGTGAACATCGGTTTTTTACCTATACCGGTGACGAGTAATTTAACCAGTTCGTACTGACAGGTATTGGTATCCTGATACTCATCCACCAGCAGATAGCGCAAACGGCGCTGCCATTTATCGCGTACTTGTTCGTTGGTACGGAATAACTCAACAGGCAGGCGGATCAGATCATCAAAATCAACCGCCTGGTAAGCAGACAAGGTCGCTACATAGCTGCGATAAATCCGGGCGGCGGTGGCCTCATCCTCATCCTGAGCTTGCTGGATTGCCAGCTCGGGATCGATCAATCCATTTTTCCAGAGCGACATTGCGGTCTGGATACGGCGTATCAATTGCTTATCTGTCGTGATTGCTAAGTCTTGCACCAAAGAAAAGCAATCATCACTATCCATGATCGAAAACCGGTCCTTCAAACCTAAGGCCCGCGCCTCTTGCCGTAAAATTTTGACGCCAAGAGAGTGAAAAGTCGACACTGTAAGTTGCTTAGCTTTTTTAGGCTCCTGCAAAATCTTAGCAATGCGCTCCTGCATCTCTAGCGCGGCTTTATTCGTAAACGTCAGCGCGGCAATGTGCTTGGGATCATAGCCATGCTTTTCGATCAGGTTGGCGATTTTTTGCGTAATGACCCGTGTCTTACCCGATCCCGCACCCGCCAGCACCAGACAAGGGCCGTCCATATAGTTGACTGCATCGCGTTGGGGTTGGTTAAGGCCGTGGGACATGAGTTGAATGTACTTTGAGGTGATGTAAAGCGGAGCAGCAGCGCCGAATTGGTATATCTGAAGGATGGTCAGCAGATATCTGGGCAGGCGCTATTGTAGCTGTATTCAATCATTCTGCCGTATGGACGTAGCCACGCACCGACGGCAATCAAACAATACTTCATGGACTGCCAGGCGCCTTGCAAGCGTACGCTTGAAATGACAGAGGAGCAGAATGCAAGAAAAACAATAAAATTATAAGGTCAAAAGTCAAAATAAAAGCCTCATCTTCGCAAAAAGAGGAGGCTCATAAAAAGACAATTACCAACCGCAGCAGAGGGAGTAACCCGCTCTGCCCGAATACAGCTTACAAATTATTTAGATGCGGCTGGTGCAGCTGCTGATGCGGACGCATCAGCTTTTTTTGCTTTCATTTTTTTCATTTTTTTCGCTTTTGGCGCAGAAGCGTCAGCAGAAGCGGCTGGTGCAGATGCCATTGCAGATGCCATTGCAGATGCTGAAGGAGCAGCCGTGTGGGAAGCAGCGAAAGCGGATGCGGCGAATAAGCAAGTAACCAAAGCAGCGATGAGTTTCTTCATTTTATACCCCTGTAATTAGAACTGTTGTTGTTAATTAAAATCAAAATTACTAATTTCTACATCTACGATTCACATGAACCTGTACCCTTAACGCAAATTAATTATAAGTGGTTGACGATTTATTTTAAAAAAGATTTATCTATTTTTTGGCGAACTGGTCTTGACCCGAAAGTCGTACTCTAATTTAATCAACAATCAAGCGTATTTACCCAATCCTAAGTTCTGTTCATATTCAAAGTCGCTTCAGTCAAATTGCATGCCTGTAGTCTTGTTGCTATGATGCGCGATCGATGGCACTTTGCAGTCACACCCAATTTTTTGGATCGTCCGATGCCCTCTTTTACCCATTTTGCGCCACGTCAGCTACTCATTTTAAGTCTCTTGTTTTGCACTGCAACAACAGCATTTTCAGCAGCGCACATCCCGCCCAATGACGCGACCGTGCTGGAGCGACTACCATTTAAGCCCAATGATCCTGTGGCACGTGAGCTGGCGCAGATGCGTGCTGAGTTGCAGCGCAACCCAAAGAATGTTGAGGTCGCCGTCAAACTGGCGCGTCGCTATTATGGAATGGTGGCTGAAGAAGGCGATCCGCGTTATCTAGGCTATGCGGAGGCTGCGCTCAAGCCTTGGTGGGATATGCCGGAGCCGCCAATCGATGTCCAGGTGCTACGCGCGGGGCTGTTGCAATTCCGCCACGATTTTTCTGGTGCGACATCGGATCTGAATAAGGCAATCGCACGCGATCCAAAAAATCCTCAAGCTCGTGTGCTGAGAGCGGTGATTGAAATTGTTCAGGCCCGATATGATTTGGCTAGATCCGATTGCCGCGCGCTGGATGGACTAACCAATGATTTGATCGTAGTCGGCTGCGAAACCATGGTTGATGGTTTAACCGGGAAATTAGCCAGCGCCTACGATACCTTAAACACCACTTTTAACGATGCTTTAAAAGACGCACAAAGCGACGGAGATAAGGTCGCGCCCGATCTACAATTGTGGGTACTGATACGACTTGCCGAACTAAGTCAGAGGCAAGGGAAAATTGAACGCACTGAAGCACATTTCAAACAAGCATTGGCACTGGGTATTCAAGACACATTTCTACTCGCGGCGTATGCGGATTTTCTGTTAGACCAGAAACGCCCTACCGAAGTGGTCACGCTGTTAAAAGACAAAATTCGTTCGGATAACTTATTGCTGCGCCTGGTATTTGCTGAGCGAATTCTGAATATGCCGGAAGCAAAAGAAAGTGAATCCATATTAACAGCACGCTATGTCGCAGCGCAGCTAAGGGGCGACACAGTACACCAACAAGAAGAAGCCAGATTCGAACTGCAGGTAAAAGCCAACCCTAAAAAAGCACTGGCTCTGGCGCAAGAAAACTGGAAAGTCCAATTAGAACCACGTGATGCGCGCATCTTTTTGGAATCCGCCTTAGCACTCAAAGACCCCAATGCGGCTCAAGCTGTTTTGCAGTGGCTCGATAGCAGTCACATAGAAGACGCTTATTTAATCAAGCTGGGTCAGCAATTAAAACAACTACAAGCAATGCAGGTAGCTCATTGATGAAACGCTTAATTCTCTTGTTAGCCGGTCTGTTTTTTGCTCTGACCGCATCTGCCCACAAACCCAGCGACAGCTATCTTAGTCTGAGCGTGAAGGACAGCTCCATCATCGGACAATGGGATATCGCCCTGCGCGATTTAGATTTTGCGATTGGCCTGGACGCCAATGGTGATGCCGAAATTACCTGGGGCGAGGTTCGTGCCAAACATACGGAGATTGCAGCCTATGCCATGTCACGCTTGCACGTCTCAGCGCAAGGCAAGGATTGCCCGATACAAGTAACAGAACATTTGGTCGATGATCATACAGATGGTGCTTATGCAGTGATGCGCTTTAAAGCAGAATGTCCTACGCCCATCAGCGTACTGCAAGCTAAGTACAATCTGTTTTTTGATATTGATCCCCAGCACAAGGGTTTGTTGCGGCTCGATTATCAAGGGCAATCCAGTACCGCGATATTTAGTCCGGATAAAGCAACTCAGGAATTCAAGCTCAGTGAAGTCAGTCGCTTTAAACAATTTTTGGACTATGCCCGAGAAGGTGTTTGGCATATCTGGATCGGCTTTGATCACATTCTATTTTTGTTAGCTTTACTCCTACCAGCAGTGGTGTTCCGCCAGGATAAAAAATGGCAGGCCGTCAGCGCTTTTAAGCCAGCATTTTGGTCGGTATTAAAAATCGTTACGGCGTTTACGCTGGCGCATTCCATCACGCTGACGCTGGCAACATTAGGCGTCATTAGTTTGCCATCGCGCTGGGTAGAATCGACGATTGCAGCATCGGTCGTCATCGCGGCACTAAATAATATTTATCCTCTATTCCGGGAACGACGCTGGGTCATGGCGTTTTTATTTGGATTGATACACGGATTCGGATTTGCCAGTGTGTTGACTGATCTTGGATTGCCGCAAGGTGCCTTGATCCTGGCATTGGTCGGATTTAATTTGGGCGTTGAAGGTGGTCAGTTAGCGATTGTTGCCGCATTTTTACCCATCGCATTTGCATTAAGAACAAGCTGGTTTTATCGTCGCCTGATCTTGATTGGTGGCTCGGTCGTCATCGCGATTCTGGCAGCGATCTGGTTCATAGAGCGTGCGTTTGATATGAAGTTTTTGTGATTTACATGAGTTAGATTTGACCAGACAAATAAGCTGCCTTTCATCGCAGCATAAATCGCCTGAATTTGAAACTCAATGTCAAACCCAAAAGTAGGCTCGACTCGCTTGCGTGGCAATTGGTTTAGAAGCAGAGTAAACTAAGCGCTGTCCACAAGGAATTTGCATATGAAATTTGAACACTTAGTAGAAATCAACGACATACTTAATCCGTTGAACGATGTCATTACGCGCGAACAATTGTGGCGTGGCTTGGTGTTGCGCGCCGAGTCTCCCAAGTTATTTGTGCCTTACCTTGATGAGAGTACGATCACTGCACGCAATACAAACGGATTCTCACGTAGTCTGCGTTATGGCGATTTAGTGATTAGCGATGAGGTTCGTTTTGTCGAACTTGATTCGGTGTTGTATGACGTAGCAGCGCAGAAGGATATTCCTCAGTCGTCGCTATTAATGAAGATTGAAGAACCCTCGCCGGATGCTTTATTCGTGCGTTTTTTATATGACGATGGTCATAGCGCGGAAGAAGATATCGCGAATGAGATGTACAACGAATATCGCCGCTCTGCTTATCAGGAAGCGGATATTGATACGATACGCGTTATAAGAGAAATGGCAGAAGCCGGACGGCTGAACGCATTGCCATCATAAGTTTTTGTCGTTGAATATCGCGACTCATTGACACTACGCGTGCTACCAGTTGCTGTTTTAGTCTGAATAGAAATAAAAAAAGACGCCGTTCAAAGAACGGCGTCTTTTTTCTTTATTACTTTAGCTAATTACTCTACGCGTAATTCTTTCAGCAGGTTATCGGCTTTATCAACGTTTTTCATTTCCCACAATACATAGCGCAAATCTACTTGGATATCGCGTGTGTTTGCATCGTTGAAATCCCAGTCAGAGATGATGGAATCTAAAGTGCCGTCAAATGCCAAGCCAACCAATTCACCTTTAGCGTTCAATGCTGCAGAGCCAGAGTTACCGCCTGTAATATCCAATGTCGCCATAAAATTGACCGGCACTGATTTCAACTTGGCATCATAGTATTTGCTGTCGGCACCATATTTGCTGGATTTGATTGCATCCAATTGGTTTTGTGGGGCATTAAACTCGCCAGTACCAGTCGCTTTTTTCTCGATACCATGCAGGCTGGTAAAGGCGGTCCAACTTGTGCCATCAACACCATATGGACGACCAGCGACTTTACCAAAAGTAACGCGCAAAGTGCTGTTAGCATCAGGATAAACCGCTTGACCTTTGCTATTCATGAAAGCGATTTTTGCCTTCATGTAGTTTGCATAGGCTTGCTGAATTTTGCCAGCCATCTCTTCGTCACGTGCTTCACGCTTCAGACTTTCGTCATACATCGCAACAGCAGCTTTGATGAAACTATCATTACTAGCTTTGAAATCATCTGGTTTGCGTTCCAGCCAAGGCGCACGTTCTTCTTTGATCGCCAGTTTGCTACCCGCATACATTGCATCTAATAGAGCTTTAATGTCGGCTTCTTTCATACCATCTTTAATACCAACGGCAGCATCAAAATTCGCATTGCGGTCTTTACTCGCTTGCGCTGCGTACTTAGTCATGAAGTTCAGTACCAATGCTTTATCAACGGTCTCATCATAGCTACGATCTACCGCGGCGACACCCGCTTTAAAGCGTGGCAGATCGCGTGTCTGGAAACCAGATTTACGTTCTGCGTCTGGCTTGGTTGACTCATTTGCCAGGCGATACATGCTACGTGCAGAAGCTAACAAACGAGGTGAAGAATAGGCTAGCAAGAAGTCACGGCGGTTTTCTGCATCACGTTCAGAGATGAGTTTTTCGATCGCGTCGATATCTGCTGCATACATTTGCTTACGACCAGCATCAGCATTGATCCATGTCTTCAAGTCCGCATGTTCTTTTTGCTTGCGGGCTAATAAATCACTACCGGCATAGCTATCCAACATACCTTGGCGGTTTTTATAGTAATTGTTAACGCCTGCAACCATGCCAGCGTATTTCAATTTTTTGTCCGGGCTATCTTTGGTTTCACGTTCGATCACAGCCAGTTGTTCGCCAGAGGCTTTGACATAGGCTGGATAGTTCCAGTCGAATGTATAAGCAACTTCTGAAGGCAAACGATGGCGATTGGTACGTCCCGGATAACCAGTTACCATGACGAAGTCGCCTTCTTTCACGCCCTCTTTAGCCAGACGCAGATAGTGTGTAGGCTTGTATGGGACGTTATCTTTACTGAATTCTGCTGACTTGCCGTCTTTGCTGACATAAGCACGCAAGAAGCTATAGTCACCGGTGTGACGTGGCCACATCCAGTTATCGGTATCACCACCAAATTTACCTACACCTTCGGCTGGTGCATGTACCAGGCGCACGTCTTTAATTTCTAATTGCTTGATCAGGTAATACTCTAAGCCACCATAGTAAGGATAAACATTGCAGCGATGGCCGACATCTTTTTCGCATTCTGCTACTAATGCTTTTTCATTCTTTTCTATCGCATCTACTCGCGCCTTACCGACTAATTTAGCGACCTCAGGACTGATAATTTTAGAACTGACATCTTTGACATCCTTGGTCACAAAAACCCGGCTGCCTGGGGATGCCGGGAGTTCATCCGCCATTGTCTTTGCCAAAAACCCATTAGCCAGATAGTTACGCTCTGGTGTGGAGTTACGGGCAATACTGTCGTAAGCGCAGTGGTGATTAGTAATCACCAGACCTTGATCTGAAACAAACGATGCGGAGCAACCACCCAAGCTAACGATCGCGCCCATAGGGAACTCAGTCAATTTAGTTAAGCTGGCAGGATCAAGCTTTAAGCCAGCCGCTTTTAATTGCTTGGCGATGGCTGGCAATTGTTGCGGCATCCACATGCCTTCGTTGGCGTAAGCAACGCTGATAGCGCTGCTCAATGCTGTCAGCGCAGTAAATAATACGAGTGATTTTTTCATCGGAGTCTCAGAATCTTTATGGGATCGTTATTGAAATAGACTGAAAAAGAGGGTCTCTTTTTCATAGCATTGCAGTATCTGATCGTCATGGAATGAAGTCAATACAATTGCTTACAAGTTCTTTACTTGTTTTTTAGGATGGGACTAGCGAATAAAAAGCGATAATGAAATGCGAGCAAAAGACTTATCGCTGCGGGAGGTAAAAAACATTGTTTTTTATGTTTTTTTGAGAAAAAAGTGAACTATTCAAAAAATACTCCATCTGAGGCGACCAAAAATTATCAGTAGCGACTGTCAATTTTTAGATCGTTTTTCGTCGATTGTTAGCGCTGGCAAAGTGCGTAAATGCGACACAATAATCGATTACCATCCAAGATCGCCCGTTAGTTTTACGCAACATACTAAGGCCTTCTTGCGCCAGAACTTAGTGATTATCTATTTCAATTAGCCCTAAGTAATTGTGATTTTTGTGTCATTTAATTTGCATGATCTGCTGACATGGCCTGTTTACATAATCTGCCTGATACGTTCATAACCAGTCCGGCTGATCGGAATCTGTTTGCCAGAGCGCATGATCGCAACATGACTGTCTTTGGTGCTACGTTCTATACTTTTCAGCTGTTCAATATTGATTAAATATGAACGATGCACCCGCACAAATTTTTTCGGATCGAGCTGCGCTTCCAGCTCCGACAGAGATTGCGTCTTCAGGTAAGATTTTGCGTCGCTGACAATACTGATGTAGTCATCTTGCGCTTCTACATATTCCATCTTATCTACGGGAATAACATGCACCTGAGTTCGGTCACGGATCAAAATACGGTCCAGTAGTTTGCCCGGCACTGACAGCAATTGCTGGATCGCGGTGGCTTGCGGATTGACCAGTTGCGCGATTGATTTACGTGCCTGCGCAAGGGCCTCATCAAATCGTGTTTGTGAAAATGGTTTGAGTAAATAATCAATCGCATGTAGATCAAATGCCTTAAGGGCATATTGATCGTAAGCGGTAGTAAAGATCACCCCAGCCTGTCTGCCCGTCAGCTCCAGCACTTCCAAGCCAGTCAGCTTAGGCATCTGGATATCTAAAAATATTAAATCAGGATTAAGCGCGTTAATCTGCTTCACCGCATCAAGTCCGTGCTCTGCCTCACCTACGATGACAATATCTGGATGCGCGCGCAGATATTCCCGGATCAAGCATCGCGCTAATTCCTCATCATCAACGATCAATACATTTATAGGATTCATCATTTTTTAGTATTTTTAAAGATTGACGATACTAAGTGGTATCGCTATTTCTACGATAAAGAATTCTGTATTTCTTGTCCAACTGATACGCGCTTTTTCACCATACAAAGAACGTAAGCGTTGCTGACTATTTTTTAAGCCTAAGCCATTTCCTACGGTCGTACTTGGGTTGATATCAACAGGATTTTCTATCGTGACATGTAACCAGTCACCTCTTGTCATTGCGCGTAGTGTAATAGTCCCACCCTCGGTCAAATCACGGATACCATGTTTGATCGCGTTCTCAATACAAGGCTGCAATAACATAGGCGGTATCAATGCCGTTTGCGCAGTGTCGCTAACCTGAATATCGCTTTGCAATTTTTTACCAAAGCGGATTTTTTCTATCGCTAAAAAATGCCGACATAAGCTGATTTCATCTGTTAAGGGAATCTGTTCTTTTTCCGACAAAGCCAAAGTCTGACGAAAAAATTGCGCTAACTCCAAAGTCATCGTACGAGCGGCAATTGGATCAATCGAAGTTAAAGCGCTAATTGAATTCAGGCTATTAAACAAAAAATGAGGATTGATTTGTGTCCGTAAAACCTGCAACTCTGCATCACGTGCCTGTACCCGAGACTCTGCTGCACGGCGATCTGCCAGGCGCATATTGTCAAGTGCAATCAGAACGTCATGCACTAAGATAGAAAGCAAATAAAAACCACAACCAGCTACAAACAGCATGACTGACATCGGCTGCGTTATTACGATCAAATTTACAGTCAAATTACTATCTGTATCTGCACCATATAAAAATGAATGACGTATTGCTTGCGCCAAATAATTCCATGCGTAGCAGAGCAATAGCCACATCAATCCAGACAACAATGACGCGCCGCCAAAAATCACCAGCGTCAAAAGAAATTGCCGCTTTTCAAAAGGCAAAGAGCGGCAAACATAGAATGCAGAAGCAGCGACAAAGCCATAAATCAAACTAACCGGGATGGCAAACCCAAGACCTGCTCCCCAACTAATATTTGCCATTGTCACTAATAAGGCAGCAATCACCACGCCAGCCAATAGCCATGCCATCAGATACCACATCAACTTACGCATGCTAGAGACTATTGGTTTTATCATTGGTCTAATCGGTGTGCTTGATATAAATAAAGCTAAAAAATAGAGCTAAAAAATAGAGCTAATAAATACAGCCAATTACGTTTATAGAACTTACGCAAAACTGCCCTAACTGCATTGCAGCACTTTGCTAGCGAAATTTTGCATAAGTCCTCATCTATATAAATATAAATTAATTTTTGATCTCAACGCCACCCATTACGACATAACCTTCAATCACCAAGCGTTTGGTCGCCGTCATCGGAGGAATAGTTTTATCTTCAATCCCGCCCATAATCGGTATGCCATTACTGACAATGGTCCAATCAGCAGGTACTTTTAAAGAGATGCCTCCCCAGACAGCAAAGACTTGCAAGACTGCTTCAGACTGAATAGATGCCTGGCGTAAATCGATCTCTACTGAACCCATAATCGCGGTTGCTTCACCACCCCGAAAATTTTGTGATACGACCTTCATATTATTGCCACTCATGACAGCGATTGCGTCGATACTGCTATCGCCCATGCTACTCAAACCAGATAATCCCGTATTGGTATTATCCCCAAGCTGGTCACTATTATTGTCGCTAAAGCGGTCTTTGCGTACACCCTTGAAGACGACCGCGAGGCCCGCCACAATAATAAACAACGGCCACCAGTCACGCATCCGGAAAATAATAAAACCAAGGTTGGATAATGTCATCAACGCTCCGGCGGCAATTAATCCACCAGCGATGATATAGCCTGAAGTAGCACGCGTCTGCGACAGTTTTAAAACACCAAAAGCAATGAATAACATGGGCCAGAATTGAATATAGTCGCGAGCGTTAAACCAATGTAAGTTGTCTACCAACGCCAACACACCAAAGATGATAACGATAGCGCCAATTAAGACGCGACGTTGATTATGTGACTGGTTCATGATTGTGATTCCTTATTTGATTTTTCTGACAAATTCGTTATGCCGGTAGCGACCCAAGTAACGCCAAAAATGATGAGGATAATCGGCCAGCTGGTTTGAAATGTCCAGTCCCAGAGTTGAGTCAGACAAACATACAGCCACAATCCTATGGCTATTTGCGAGATCCCTTTAATCACCTGCACCAGCATAGTGGCACTTAAGGCCTCAACCAAACCAACGATAGCGATCACCAGTGGCCAGCCGTACCACCAGCGAATTTTTTCGCCGATGTAAGGGTGCAAATCAACATACCCCAGCCGCTCTAATAAAAAAATAGTACCGACTGCGATCAATACCAATCCCCAGATCACCGATTTACGTTGACGTTGTTTTCTGTATTGTTGAATACTAGCTTGCGAAATATCAGAGTTCATCATGACTCCCTTATTAAAATGAACGGATCGTACTTTGTACAGACCCACTATATTTTTTAATCAATTTGCTCTTGCTGCGTCGACATGTTCAAGATAATAGATGTGGGGAAAAATGTCTTCCTGATTTCGGCCAATAGCAGTGATCGTTCGGTCAATAGCGAAACATCGGTGAATGACGCAGAACAAGGCATCCGATCTACGCTTCTGAGAAGTCATCCTAGTCAAAGTGGAAAATCTAAGCGTAACGGATAGACAAGGAATTCAACTTTACGTAAGCTAGCGCGATACTGACAGCGACCGCTTGTAATCCCTATGATAGAAAATCTACTGCCCTTCCTCAACGTCATCTCTACCGCTGCCAAAGCTATGCAATGGTTCAGAGATGTCAGTGCGAAAAACAAAGGCGACGTCCGTGCCCTGATTGAAGAGATTAAAGAAAATTCCCGCTTATGTTTTAGGGTAGTACAAGACCATGTGCCGCCAGCCGATGTCATCCCGTCGTTCTCAACAACAGTGTTTGATCGTCTGAACGCTAGCGGATTTGATTTTGATTCAGTCCAGCGCCACGACATTCCAAGCTACGAGGGTATAGAGAAAAGTGATCTCGCCACATGGGCAGGCAAGCCCACGGGCAAATTGATCGAGAGTATCTACGACAAGATTAAAGACTTACGCTCTTTACATGCGTTTAAGGCGCATGACAATCGTTTATGGAGCAGAAGGATACTGAATATTCATAAGCGCATTTTGCTATTGCTGCGCCATACACGAACCTGATAGCCGACCTTGATAGTCACATCCAAATTAGCGGCTACAAAACCCACCAATTACGCCAGCCACGCACCATCACGGTAGACAACTTCGTCATCCAATAACACGGCATTGGTTACGGCAAAAACATCGACATGGAAACGCGCATCTTTACGCTTGAGTTGCGGCTTGGTGTATACGCCATGTTTTGCACCAAGCGATAAATGAATACCGCACATGCGTTCGTAAGTGCCGATATCGCATACGGTACGATCTGCTGAAAATGCCCGGTTCATACCGAATCCCAATTCACGTAACCAGACTTCGCCCTCGGCAGCACGGATACTGGCTAAGACCTCATCAAACTCGGGCGTGGAATCAATGACGTCGATGACCCGGCCTTTTTCTACGACCAGCGTAATCGGGTGCGCTGGTTTGTTGACCATAAAATTACTGTCGCCAAATACAAAAATTCTCACGCGACCACTAACCGCTTCTAAATCTTGCGCCTCAGTAAATACCTCGCCAATCGGAAACTGGCCGCCGACATTGGTCATGCCAGTGTAATCGCCAATATTCAATTTAGCGGGCTCTAATGGCGAAGCAAATACAAGACGTGCGCCCTCGCCGCTCTCGACCACCGCACTGCCAGCGCGGTCAATCTTATCTTTTAGTGCCCGACCGACGCCGCGAAAATACGCAGGGTCGTAGGCCAGACTATCGATATAAATCAATGCCTCAGCAGCCGACAAGCGCGCCAGATGCACATGCTCAATCACTTTTAAACCACGCTTAAATAACTCGACCCTTACCCTATAGGCATCCAGACGGAAACTGGTAGTTTGTACCAACACCACCAGATCGGATGGCGCTAGAGTCTCAAACACGGCATGGATCTCTTCCGGGCTTACCTGATCAAAATCAATGAACTGTGCGTCTGGTAAACAACGTCGATACGCCTCACTCAGCGCCAAAGACAAACCGCAGCCCCGATCAGCGACGATCAGAGCTTTGTGTGCGAGCTGATGCTCCATCGCCATTGACAAAATATCGGCAATATTTTTGGTCGCCATTGCTATCGCCGACTCTGGCAAAACGCTGTGGATTTGAGGATTATCTGGGGAGTTCATTGGCATGATGTACATCGTTACAAAAATGGGTAGCAAGGAGCGCTTATCAAACAGAAAAAATACGCGGGCACAAATGAACCGGATAGCAACCGTAATCAATTAGACATCGATCACACGTCGATTACACGTCGATTACACATCGATTACGTGAGAGTCATGCGGTCTGCCACTGAGTTTTTTGCCGTACTTTTTTCGGTTGGTTTTGCGCTAGCGCATTGTAATCGACATTGACAATGCACTTAGTTTTGCTCACAACTTAAAGTCGGTCATGTACCGATTTTCGATATTTCACGGCTGGCATCAATGATCAAAATGCTCTTTTTTCTTTAGCGTAGTCAATGACACTTGGTTAATGACACTTAGTTAATAACAAGAGAACACCCAACAACTTGCTCATTTAAATATATTTTTTAATCACGCTTATAGAAAATTGATCGCTAATTTAAGTTAGCGCAGGTTTTGCCGTTATTTAGCTTAACTAGATTAAAACTACTTGATACAGCACGTCACAGATAACACTCAGCAAATTTGTATGAAACTCTTTTCATTTCCTCGCGTCAACCAAGTCATTCCCGCTGATACACGTCATATGGGCTATGAAACCGTTGCGCAATCTGATGACGAAGCTCCACAGAAGGTAAAACCAGATGACCAACCCGTGAGCAATGCGACACCTGCTTCTGTCAATGGCGCCCGCAGTGGAGAAGATCGCCGCCGTGGCAACGACCGCCGCCAGACCGAGCGCGCGCCATCCTCGGTAGCGATTTTATTTGATACCCGCGCCAAAATAATCCGTCGCAAAACCTCTCGTCGTCATGAGGACGACGAGCAACTACAAAACTTCAGTATCAAAATATAGCTTCTGCTTGGTCAATCAAGCATCGCGTCAGTTAAACTTCCCCGGCAAGCCAAGCTCCGAGGATAATAGCGACTTCATTCTCGGACGCACCGCGTTCCCTCCACTGGAAACTACTATGTCTACCAAGTCAAACACACCCGCGCCTTTTCAAGCTAAACGTCTTAAGCGCAAGCAATTTGCCAGCACAGGCGATGTGCATATTCAGGGCGATTTGCTGATCGCAACACAACTCATCGTCGGCGGTGACTTGCTGGTAGACGGTGATCTGCAGGCAGAAGAAGTATTTTGCCTTGGCAAAATTACTGTGACAGGCAATATTCAGGTTCAATCGCTGTATGTCGGCCAGGCACTCGATTGCGGCGGCGATATCGAAGTCGAATTTTTACTCAAGACAGGTTGCAATGCCGAATGGATGGCGCGCATGCTGGAACTTGATCAAGCCAAAGCCAGCAAGGACGGCAGCAGCTATATGGACAAATTAGTCCATCCTTCTATTCTGCAACGTGATGCGCATCATGAAATTTTTGGTGGCTTTGGCGACATCCAAGCGCTCGGCTATCTGGCTTGCGACGTCTTGGATTGTCATGGCAGCGTGCAATTGGATGATGTCTTTGATGTGATTGAGGTCCAATATATCGGCGGTCATTTAAGCGCGAGCGAAGTCCTGATCGCAGGCGACGCCAATTGCAAAGGTGAAGTATTTAGCGAAACCGACATCACTGTCACCGGCACGCTATTCGCAGGCAATGTTACCTGCCAGGGCAATCTGGAAACCGGCGCGATTGTCTGCCATGGCGACATCAGCACCTGGGGCACATTACGCGCCAGCGGTGAAATTAGCAGCCTGAACGGCGAAATCCATTGCGGCCGCTGGATTGCCACCAAAGCCACTATCTACGCGGCCAAATACATCAAGGCAGGCGAATCCGTCGTCGCAGAAAAAGGTGTCAGCAGCGGTGACGATTATGGTATTTTGGCGGGCACTACCCTGCGCCGATCGCTCTGGGAAAGCCACGGATTTGTCTCTGCGCCAACCAAACCACGCCACTTGTTATCCGGTAAATTTGTAGAAGGCAAAAAAATCAAAAATATCGACGCGTTAGAAAAAAAACGTGATGTCGAATTAGATTGGGAAGTAGTACGCAGACTGAAGCGGGAATCCGAGCAAGACTTTATCTAACCACTATTTTAGTCACGCTATCGCTCAAGCGGCCTGTTCACGTCTCGTCATGGCGATAGCGTTTTCCTAAGTCGAATATCCTGCGCTTTCTAATCGATAGGACTTACGCAAAAACTAAAACCCCACACCACAAACGCACAGAGACACAGAGGCCGCAAGTGGCTTTCCTTTTTTGCGTAAGACCTATCAATATGCATGCTAAGCTCGCCGGTGTGTGATACCGCACAGAGCCATCCCGTTACCTGCTATATCGTTAATCATTCTTAATTCAGGAGAATGATCATGTCGTCAGATAACAGCAATTCTATTCAAACCTTACGTTCAAAAATCGAGCATATTCATTTCTGCATGATGACAACGATCAACGAAGACCTGAGTTTATCAAGTCGTCCAATGACTGCTCAAGCGACGGATGACGATGGCATTATGTGGTTTTTTGTGTCCAGCAATTCTCAACTGGCTTTAGATCTTACGCGCCATCCAAAGACCAACGTCAGCTTTGCAGATCCATCTGACAATCTCTACATTGCGATTGCCGGTACGGTCGAACTAGTCAAAGACCAAGCCAAAGAAAAACAGTTGTGGACATCCCAAGTCGCGGCATGGTTTCCATCCGGCCTGGATGATCCGCAACTCTCTTTGATCAAATTGCATATCCACTTGGCAGAGATTTGGGATAGCAAAACGAATAAAATGGATATGCTATATCAGATGGCCAAAGCGGCGATTACCGGTGAACATCAACAGAATTTAGGTGAACACGCCAAACTTCAGTTTTGAGATCAACACTGCTGATTCTTGATGCTTAGGAGTGAATGTATTAGGCAAGCCAGTAGTGCTATTTACGTGCTGGCCACGCGTTTCTGGTCATTTTTGACACTATTAGTTGCTCATGGCTCGCCATGAGCGTCTTATTCAGAGCAAACTCACAACAAACTCACATCAAAACTACACGAAAAGTGCATCCCTCATTATCTCGAATCGTAATCGAAAATTTCGGCTAAATTGAGTTAGTCTAACGAACACTCCTAACCTAACCATCCTCTACTGTCATGACAAAATCGTTTAACACTTACCTTGTTGCCTATCTGGTCGCGGCAGTAGTATTTTGCGTACTCGATTTTATCTGGCTTACGATCGTAGCCAAGAACTTTTATCAATCTCAACTCGGCCCGCTGATGCTGGCCGAGCCCAAGATGATTCCGGCTGCCACTTTTTATCTCGTTTATCTGCTTGGCTTGCTGGTATTCGCCATCATGCCAGCCGTACGTGAACAAAGCTGGCTGACCGCTGTACTGATGAGTGGCCTGTTGGGTATTGTTGCCTACGGCACCTACGACCTCAGCAATCTTGCCACCTTAAAAGGCTGGTCTCCAACACTCACCGTCATCGACATCATCTGGGGCGCATGTGTCAGCGCAGCGGCGGGATCGGCAGGATATTATGCGACAAGGTTTTTCAACTCAAACTGACGTAGAGATAAATCTTATCCTTGTCAGAAATGAATATACTCCCCCTAATTTTCCATAAATATGCCTGATTGACCAAACTTTATATGGACGACTAATACATACACCGCAGGAGTATACAAATAACACCACTCTATCACTATAGAATTCATGCCTTGATCAGCAAGCTCCAACGCTTAACTACGCGCAGCCCAGTCACTCGCAAGCAAGCCATACATAGCCGAATCTGACACAACGCCGGCCACAATCCAGCGCTCGCGCAACATGCCCTCCAGCTTAAAGCCAAGTCGCTCCAGACATCTGGCAGATGCCAGGTTCATGGGATCAATATCCGCCTCAATACGATTGAGCCGAAGTTCAGAAAATCCATACTGAATCAATGCCAGCAAAGCCTCTTGCATATAGCCCTGCCCCCAGGCTGCATGTTTCAAGACATAACCAATTTCGGCACGGCGACATTGTTCAGAGAAATGAAAAAGCGAACAGTCACCCAATAATTGATTGTCAGATAATCGCACTATCGCCAAACACAAACTGTCACCCACAGGCATTTCTTTTAAATCACGCTGTATCCTTTTTTGCGCAGTCTCTAACTCTGTCCATGGCAAAGTAATGCCATATTTTGTGATAAGCGGATCAGAAAAAATCGACAGCAAGTCGGCAGCATCGTCTAACTTAAATGGACGCAGTAGTAAACGTTCAGTTTGTAGCGTAAGTTGGTCGAAGGAGGGCATAGAATCCTTAATAAAAATATTGGTCTGTCTATTCGACTGACAACTCAGGCGTCTTCAGACAAGCGACATGCCTAACACGCGCATCGCTATACGTGATTTTCGGAAATACTGGCACTTTTTCAAAAGCCCAATATTCAGTATTGCCACTAACACGCCATGGCCGCCCAAACAAAAAATGCACTCGCGCTTTATATGTTTGCAGCGGCAAAGTATCGCAATTAATCATTGGCGCAGCCCACTGACCACAATCGCCAAAATAATCACATAGAGGGGAAACACAAGTGCTCCCCCATCGACCACCAATCACGGAACAACCAAAAGGAGTCAGCATAATTCCGGCTGTGATCAAGCCTAAAAAAATGACGACGACTATAGTCTTTCGAGGTTTTCTTTTCATTATAAAATAAGAGATTAAGCCAGTATTTGATGTTCGCACTAAATAAACGATACTACAACGATATACAAAATATACCGAGGAAATTGAGCAATAAAAAAGCCGCTGACTCAACATCAGCGGCTTTTTCATTCAACGTAGTAGGTTCAATAAATATCGACCAATACTCTGACAGCACTATATTTTCCGCTGCTGTAATAGCCTTTGGTATTGCTATCTTTGTAGAACTTAATTTTGTACGCAATCGCGCTGGACGGGTAAGTTGGTCCCGATGTATAGACTGGTTTGGGTGCAGTCCCGACGTTATAAGCCGTGGTGCTGTCTACGATCCAGGTCAATGATTTAGTAATCTCGTTCGGGTCTAAAATCGCAGCCGAGTCATAGTAGGTTGCATTGTAAGGCCGTGTAATCAGGCTCTTGCTGCTGGTCGCTGTTTTAGTCGAAAAGTTATAGGCGTCACCGCTGGTCAGGTAGGTAATTTGTGCGCCGGTAACTTTAAAATACGAGGCCGTTGGGAAGATCGCATTGGCCGTATCGGCAACGCTCACGCCGTTGGTACCGTAGATCGTTGCGGCACTGCCATTGAGATAAATAGCGGTATCCTCATCCACGCAAACACCTTGCGTTTTTGAGGTATTTCTCATCCCTGCCAGCAAGCGGGCGACGCGTCCGCGAGCATTGCAATGGGTATCGACTGCGACATTGGTGCCAGAAAATCCAAAGCCTGTCATCGTGCCGGCATTTTCTAAATAAGCGAGTGAACTGGTACCGCTGCGGTCATCTTTTAAACCGGTCGCGCTGCCAACACTCTTAGGTGCAAAGTTGGCGTTGAAGTACAAAACACCGTAGGCAACGCCCTCGCCCATCATAGGATTTGCCTGAATCATGGTGCCTGCCGATGTACCTGCAATCACCAGACTGCCATTGTTGACACGAGTGCGCAATGCCGCCATCAATGGCGTATCAGCGCCACTATTAGTTAAAAAAGTTCTGGCAGCACGCGACTGATCACCACCATTAAAAAACACCACGTCGGCCTGATTAATGATGGCGATATTAGCGTTTCCTACTGCATTGCCAGAATAAGAATCGTTGGTGTAATTATCCGCATGCGCAGTGATATGCTTTGGAGCAAAACCATGCTTTTGGAATAGCTTGATGTAACTCAGCGCACCGGTCGTCGCATCATCATTGTTATACACGTTGTCACCGGAGGCAGCGGTATCTGCCGATGCCGTGACGACGGCAACTCTCGGGCAAGTTGTCGTATTCCAATCAGTCACGCAATTGGTATAGATGCTGGTGTTAGGCGTCCAGTTGCGCGAGGTAGATGCGCGCAATCCGGCATAGATTTCATTATTGGTTTCTGCTGTCGCACCGCCCATCATAAAAACCTTGGCGGCATGCGTCGTAAAAGGTGTCGCTAATAAGCCGGCACAAGTCAGCATTCTGATCGTTAATCCCAAAAACATTTTATTCATTTTTGCTTTCCTAAAAGTTGGATGACGATCAAATGTCGTCAATCTGTTTTCAACAACATGAATTCAATTGCTTATTGCTTATTGCCTATTACCCATTGCCTATTACCCATTACTTATTACAACAAAAATCTTAGGACCAGTCCGCCGTCTTGCTACCGTCTGACCAACCTGCCCATCTGCACAGAACCAGTTTTCACTTACTTGAAATCCATTTGATATGCGCCTGATGATCGATAACCTAAAAAATGCCAAGTGATCGCTAAGCTGGGAGAAAACTGTAAGAACATCATAGGCACGGAAAATAATTTACACAATTTATATTTATGTAAATTATTTTACTAATTTAAAGAGGAGTTTTTCATCAAATGCGATGAAACAGGCAAGTAAAAAAATACGGTTTAGCAGGAAAACAGATAGTGATATGTAAAAATTGACGGAGCAAAGCTGTTGCAATCAAGACGGATTATTTGAAAATACCCGGCGAAATTTTCAAAAATGAGACTTTTAGCTGAAAACTATTTTGTAACCGTCGTCAAAATGAGACGGCATCGCTTCCCTACTTTTTCGGCCTTTTCGACTTTTCTGCCTTTTCCTGACGTCAACTAATTTAGTTGTACAATACAACTTTATATCCTAGGACGAGAGCATGCCCAATTCTGATCATTCCCATATTGATCCGATTCGTAAAGCGTCTAGGAAAATGGTGCGTGAACTCGGGTTCATGCAAATAACTCTTGCTGCGACCAACTATCAACCGTCCGCAGTCCATGCGATGGTAGAGATCGGTGAAGAGCGCACCCTGACGGCGGCGCAACTTGCAGACGTACTGAATTTAGAGAAATCCAGTATTAGCCGGATGATCCGAAAATTATTAGAAGCAGGCGAATTGAAAGAAACGATTAGCGACAATGATGGCCGGGCAAAACTATTAAATTTAACTCCACAAGGCAAACGTACTTTGGCATCGATCAATACGTTTGCTCAGCGACAGGTCGCCAGCGCTATCGATCAGCTCAGCGACTATCAGCAACGCACAATATCGCAGGGCTTACAGACTTATGCGGCGGCGCTGGAGAATAGCCGGCTAGGTAACTCAGCAACATCAAATCAAGGCATTACAATTAAGCAGGGATATTTACCCGGCGTAATTGGTCGGGTAACAGAAATGCATGCATCTTTTTACTCATCGTTGATCGGCTTCGGGCAATTTTTTGAAAGCCAGGTAGCGACCGGCATTGCAGAATTTATGACCCGATTAACTAACCCGCAGAACGGTCTGTGGGTGGCGCTGGACTCAGGGCGAATTGCAGGATCAATCGCCATAGATGGAGAGCATCTCGGACAAAACTTGGCACATCTGCGCTGGTTTATCGTAGACGATAACTTACGTGGCGCAGGTGTTGGTTATCAACTTTTGAATGTAGCGATATCGTTTTGTAAAAAACAGAATTTCGCGGAAGTACACCTCTGGACATTTCAAGGATTGGATAGCGCGCGCCGGCTCTATGAAAAATTTGGCTTTGTATTGGTGGAGGAGTGTATCGGTAATCAATGGGGTAAAGAAGTTGTAGAGCAGCGCTTTGTGTTGAAGTAGTTCTTTGGTTCGCTCTGTTGCCATGGAAAAATGAACACGGATTAATACCTACTAAATACACCACGTAGCTGACATCTTCTCGATGAGTATCATTTTTATAAAATGTAACTCAGACTTAACCTAAGGCTTCGTGCTGGCATGTTGGCAACTTGCAAGCTATAGCAATCATCGATTCCGCTTGAGCACAATTAACAAATTGAGACCTTTGCATGACAGCCTTAATCAGAGCCGTTTCAGCAAAGGTTGAATTTTTAAAAAATAAAATGATGCTTTT
>NZ_JASJXN010000050.1:0-25968 GCF_035018705.1 Undibacterium sp. RTI2.2
TGGTGACACACTAGGGTGGAAACTTTTGGACGCTGTTTCCACCCCTAATCTGGTAAGTATTGCACGCTGTTTGACAGTTTTACTTCCTGACGTAGTCCTTCCGATAGTGCTAGCACTGCATGTTTGGTCGCCGAGTACACGGCGCCGCCCGGACCAACCTTGTGTCCCGCGACAGAAGAAACATTGATGATATGACCCGACTTTTGTTGCCGCATATAAGGCAATGCTGCTGCAATGCCATACAGCACCCCTTTGATATTGACGTCAATCATCTGGTCCCAGTCGTCGATCATCAAATTTTCTAGCAATGATTGCGGCATTAATCCGGCATTGTTAATCATGACGTCGATGCGTCCATATGTTTGCACAGCCGCGTCGACCAGTTTCTTTACTTGATCACGCTGAGTGACGTCGGTTTCCAGTGCGATTGCTTTTCCACCCTTGCCTGCCAGTTGATCTGCCAAGGCATTGATGCGTTCTACACGCCGCGCGCCGAGTACGAGTTTTGCACCCAGTACGCTGAGATGCGAAGCAGTCGCTTCGCCCAGACCACTGCTTGCGCCGGTAATGACGACGACTTTTCCCTCGATGTTATTGCTCATCAATGACTCCTAGAATGACACCAATTTAACTGAGTTTTTGGATAGGTCTGTTGATTTGTTGATTACCAAAATAGGTGTATGGGGTCACTGTTTTTCTTAGCTGGCTACTTTTGTCTTACACCCTGTTTCAAAAATATGTCGAGGTAGTGTGTAGATTGACTAGCTTCCATTTTTCACTCTTCTTTACATAGACTTCGGTATAGATTAGTTTGTAGATGTTATTGCCATTAACGACGAAAGTAGCCTTGCCCACTAAAACGGCTGTATTACCATACACCTTGACTGAAGCCTCTTTTTGATCAATTCGTTCATAAACAAATCTTCCCGTCTTCAGCTCTTTGATCTAGGCGTCTTTCGAAGTAACGCCTCCCGTCAGATGAATAAAGACTAATGCATCATCAAATAAATCTGCCAGCACATCAAAACGTCCTTGTGTTTTCCAATTGAATTTTTCCAGCGATAGCTTCAGTATTTCAGTGTCCGCTGACATTTCTTTTGATTGAAGCATGGGTCATTCCGTGTTTAAGTAAGGTTCATCTCTGCTAGCGGTCAATCTGCGACTCAAGTCCCTCGGATAGCGGGGCACCTTTAATATCAATATTAGAAAAGGCATCGTCAATCTTGCGCATATCATCTGGTGCCAACAGAAACTCGGCTGCATGCAGGTTGTCATCCAGATGCTCGATTTTGGTACCTCCAGGAATAGGTAAGATATAAGGTTTCTGTGCAAGCAGCCAGGCCAGTGCGATCTGTGCCGGGGTAACACCCTTGCTTGCAGCAAATTCCTTCAAGAAATCGACTACCTTGAAGTTGGCTTCTAATGCTTCTGGTGTAAAGCGCGGGAAATCCTTTCTGAGATCGTTGGGATCATCAAATTTCATCTCTCTGGTAATCGCGCCGGTCAGGAATCCTTGACCGAGAGGTCCCCAAGCCACAAAGCCGATGCCAAGCTCCTCGCATAGTGCTAATGCACCTCGCTCAGGTTCACGCTGCCAGAGCGAGTAGTGGTTCTGAATAGCAGTAACGGGCTGCACCGCGTGAGCACGGCGGATATTGTCCAGTCCAGCCTCAGACAACCCAAAATGTTTTACTTTACCTTCCTGTATCAGGTCTTTGACGGTACCTGCCACATCCTCTATCGGTACATTCGGATCAACTCGATGTTGATATAGCAAATCGATACGATCTGTACGAAGTCGTCTGAGTGAAGCTTCGACAACCTCGCGAATGTGCTCGGGACGACTATCGAGACCGACCAGTGCATTTTTTTCGTCAATCCTGAAACCAAATTTGGTAGCAATGATCACGTGATCGCGAACTGGTTGCAGCGCCTCACCTACCAGTTCTTCATTCAGAAATGGCCCATAGCCTTCGGCAGTATCGAACAGTGTGACGCCACGATCAACGGCTGAGCGAATCACTTTGATTGCCTCGTTTTTTTCTGTGGCGGGGCCAAGGCCGAAGCTTAATCCCATACAACCGAGTCCAATGGCTGAGACGGTCAGATCAGTATTGCCAAGTTTGCGCTGTTGCATTGTCTATTTCCTTTGACTGATATTAGTTTCTGTTTAGCGATTGACGAATTTTTGCCGGTCCTCTGAATATCTGCCGCCTTGTACCGTGATAGCGGAAATAGCGCTCTCGATTTCATCCAAATCACCGGTCGTCAGTTCGATGGCGGCTGCACCAATGTTCTCCTCTAAACGATGCAGTTTGGTGGTACCGGGAATCGGTACGATCCAGGGCTTTTGTGCAAGTAACCAGGCGAGCGCAATTTGGGCTGGCGTTGCCTTCTTCTCGGATGCGATCTTTTCTATCAGACCGACTAAACTCTGATTTGCCTTGCGCGCATCGGAACTGAAACGAGGTACTGTGTTGCGAAAATCGCTGCTGTCGAACTTTGTATTTTCGTTGATGGCACCGGTCAGAAATCCTTTACCTAGCGGGCTAAAAGGTATGAAGCCGATACCAAGCTCTTCCAGTGTCGGCAGGATGTCTTGTTCTGGCTCGCGCCACCATAAGGAATATTCACTTTGTATTGCCGCAACAGGCTGGATGGCATGAGCGCGGCGAATGATTTGCGCACCTGCCTCGGATAAACCGAAGTGCTTTACTTTGCCCTCTATTATTAAATCTTTGACCGTGCCGGCAACATCTTCGATAGGCACGTTGGGATCGACGCGATGTTGGTAAAACAGATCAATACGATCTGTCTTAAGCCGTCTGAGTGACTGCTCGGCCACTTCTCTGATGCGTTCAGGGCGACTGTCTAATCCATCGTTGACATTGCCGTTTCGAAATCCGAATTTGGTCGCGATCACCACTCGGTCGCGGAATGGTGCAAGTGCCTCGCCAACAAGTTCTTCATTAAAGAACGGGCCATAGGCTTCTGCGGTATCAAACAAAGTTACACCCCGGTCGACTGCCGTCTGGATGAGTTTGATTGCCTCATGCTGATCTGTCGCCGGACCATAACCATAACTTAATCCCATGCAACCCAATCCTATGGCAGATACTTCCAGGCCAGTGCATCCTAATTGACGTTTTTGCATTTGAATCTCCTTGCATTACAGCGTTGGGCATCGTGTTGAGCTCATTAAGTACTCATGACATGACGCCACTTTACGCGCCAACGGAGGATTTGATTAGACCGTATAATCAGCATGTTCTTATTAGAAATACTAATATATGGCCAGAGAAAATTTGAATGATCTGATTGCTTTTGTTGCCATCGCACGCGAGCGGAGTTTTACTCGTGCTGCGGCACAACTTGGGGTGTCTCAGTCAGCACTGAGCCAGACGATGCGCGGACTGGAGGAGCGCCTAGGTATCCGGCTGCTGACGCGCACCACACGTAGCGTCTCGCCCACCGAGGCCGGTGAGCGGCTATTACAAACGGTGACTCCCCGGTTTGAAGAGATCGATGCAGAGCTGGCGGCCTTGAGCGAGCTGCGTGAAAAGCCCGCCGGGACTATCCGTATCACCACCTCTGATCATGCCGCCAGCGCTATCCTGATGCCTAAGCTGGCAACACTGCTGCCGCAATATCCTGATATCAAAGTCGAGATTAATTCGGATAACCGCCTGATCGATATTGTTGAGCAGCGCTATGACGCCGGCGTGCGGCTAGGTGAACAAGTGGCAAAGGATATGATCGCCGTACGCATCAGTCCCGATGTGCGGATGATTGTCGTCGGTGCGCCCTCTTACTTCGCAAAAAAATCACCGCCTAAGACGCCACAAAACCTGACCGATCACCTTTGCATCAATCTTCGCTTACCGACATTAGGTGGTTTGTATGCATGGGAGTTGAAGAAAGGGAAGCGAGAACTCAATGTCCGCGTGGATGGTCAGTTGGTTGTCAGTGGTACGTCTCATATGCTCAAGGCGACGCTGGCCGGTCTGGGTCTAGGCTTTATGCTGGAGGATGTGGTGCGCGAGCATATCGCGGAGGGACGTCTGCAGCCGGTACTCGAAGACTGGAGCCCTACTTTCGCCGGTTATCACTTGTATTACCCTAGCCGGCGCCAAGCCTCGCCAGCATTTGCATTGCTGGTTGAGGCATTACGTTACCGCGCCTGATATCGCTGGTGTGATATCGCTGGTGTGATATCGCTAGTCACAATCTGCTAAGTAATTCCATACGTATATAAAAAATCTCTTTTGCTATATGAATATGGGATTTGTGAAAAATCCTTATTGCTTCGCATAATCGTGTGGCGATATGTGCCGGAGTTTATGGACTCCGCGGGTGTTGCAGATTCAACTGCGGATTTGCATTTCACGTCTTACATAGAATAAGACGGTGCTCATCCGTGGTTTAGATAGGAGACAAAAAATGAATGACTATCTGAGCTTCATCGGTCGTTGCATCGCGATCGTCAGTGTTGCGTTGGTATGTGCAGTTGTATCACCCGCGCAGGCCGCGCCGAAGACTATACAGAACGACGTATTTTGGAAGGATACAAGCAAGAATCCCATCTATTCTCAAGGCGGTGGCATTCTTAAAGTAGGAAACACATATTACTGGTATGGGGTCAAGTACAACGGCGCGGTGACTTATGCTGCCAACCCTGTCGCCAAGAACTCTGACATTAGCTTCAATGCGATTACCGCTTATTCTTCGACCGATCTGGCGACCTGGAAATTCGAAGGCAATATGATGAGTGCCGGTGCGGCGGGCAGCGTGCTCGATCCGTCCAACTGGATCGGCCGTATGGGCGTCGTTTATAACAGTAATACCAAAAAATATGTATTGATTACCCAGTACTACAGCACGGCAACCGGTAATGCAGTCTTGTTTGCAACCAGCGACTCACCTGCCGGACCCTTCATCTATCATCATGTGCAGACACAGATCACCAATGTTGGTTCAACCGGTACAGGTGATCAGACCGTGTTTACTGACGATACTGGTTTGTCCTATCTGATTTTCAGTAACGCGGGTGGACGCGCTAATGCTTATGTAGCCGCTTTGCGTGCTTCCGATTCGCTCAATATCGAGCCAGCTTCGCTAATCTCCACCAGTACCTCGGGAGGGCGCGAAGGTAATGCCATGTTCAAATACAACGGCACCTATTATTTCTGCTCGTCAGATTTACATGGATGGAACGCTTCGCATACTTATTATCTCAAGGCTAATTCAATACTGGGACCATACACGGCAGAGGCTGTGATGGGTGGAACAGATGCCGACTTCTCGCATGTGACTCAAACCGGTTTCTTTATTCCAGTTAATGGTAGCTCCGGTACGACAATCCTGTTTGCAGGTGATCGCTGGAGCGACTTCGCCGGTAACGGGCTGGGCTACAATCAATGGATGCCAATATCGTTTAGCGGGACGACACCGACGCTCAACTCCGTCAGCCAGTTTAATCTGGATGCGGCAACTGGCGCCTGGACAGTGGGTGCGGGCAATAACTATATTCTCAACTCCAGCTTTGAGGCCGACAGGGTCGCGCAGAACGATCTGGCTGGCTGGTCGACCTGGACTAATCTGACAGGCGGCGCAAATCCGAACGCCAATGTACTCGGTGGACATACTGGACGCTGGTCGATGAAGCTAAGCTACACGACAGCTTATAGCGCTAGCCGCTATCAGAGTCTGACTGGCCTGCCGAATGGAACCTACACTCTGAAAGCCTGGGTCATGAGCAGCGGTGGACAAAGTATCGCTCAGATCTATGTCAAGAATTTTGGCGGATCAGAGCTGAACGTGGGATTCAACACAGCGATTTCCAATTGGCAGCAAGTGACAATACCGAACATCGTCGTTAGCAACGGAAAGATCGACTTGGGACTCTATACGGTTGCCAGCGCGAATAATTGGGTGATCGCTGATGACTTCAGTCTGATAAAAAACTGAGCGCTGTACGATAAGGATTTGAACTTACTCGCTTAATGCGCAATGATCATTCTGGATAAAGCATCCCGGATGATCATTTAGCATTCGTGAGCAAATATATCGCGTTCATATGACGTTGCTGACGGAGCGATGCATAATGCATACCGCTGCAATCCTGATGATGTAAATTGAATTGACAATGACATGATGAATTTATTTTGTTTGAGCAAAAATCTTGTAATAACGATTGTATTCCTGGCGATTTTATCGCCGGCTCATGCGGCTACCAAAGTATCCAGTAGCGATAAAAATTTACAATACACGGGGCGGATTGATTTCAGCAATGTCTATGCACCAAGCCTGTCTTGGCCAGGCTCCAGCGTTGCTGGAAACTTTACCGGCCAATATTTATCAGTCACTTTGGTCGATCAATTTGGAGGAAATTACTTCAATGTCTTCATCGATCACGACTTAAACCACCCGATGATATTAAAAGCAGAAACAGGTGAAAAAACCTATCTAATTGCTGACAATCTGGCGCCAGGAAAACACAGCTTTTTGCTGACAAAACGCACTGAGGGTGAGGATGGCGCGACTGCAATCAAAGAATTTATATTAGCGGATGGTGCAGAATTATTACCGCCACCCGTCAGACTAAAACGGAAGATTGAATTTTTTGGCGACTCGATCACCAGTGGAATGGGCAATGAATCCCCCGATGGCGCCCAAGATAATCTGGCGAAAGATAAAAATAATTTTATGGCATATAGCGCAATCACGGCGCGCACTCTCAATGCAGAAATGCACATCACGTCGCAAAGCGGTATAGGCGTGATGGTGAGTTGGTTTCCATTTGTCATGCCGCAATTCTACGATCAATTAAACGCGTATGGCCGCAACGATACTAAATGGCATTTTTCAAGCTGGACGCCTGATGTGGTGGTGATCAATTTATTCCAGAATGATCGTTGGTTAATTGAGATAGAGCATCGCTTAAACCCTGAACCTTCGGATGAGCAGCGCATTCAGGCCTATGTCGACTTTGTAAAAACTATTCGTAGCAAATATCGTGACGCGTATATTGTGTGCGCCTTAGGCAGCATGGATGCGACCAAGGAAGGATCGAAGTGGCCAGGCTATATTACTGCGGCAGTGACGCGAATTAAGAACGAAAATAACAAAGAAAAAATAGACACTATTTTCTTCCCATACACCGGTTATGACGCGCATCCACGAGTAAAGCAACATCAAACTAATGCCGCTTTGCTAAGCACTTTGATCAAACAAAAAATGAAATGGTGAGCTCGGCTTTTAAGTGTTTAATTAAGTGTTTAAACGTGTTGGGTATTTAAATTGCTTGCATGCCTTAAATGGATAAATCGCGGAACTGATTTGGACAGGGCCAGGCAACACGGTATTCAAGCATTGAGTGAACAAATGGGTCACAAAACCCTTAGGACAAAAGAAAAAAGGGACTAGATTTTCATCTAGTCCCTTGAATCTGGTGCGGCTGGCAGGAATCGAACCCACGACCCCTTGGTTCGTAGCCAAGTACTCTATCCAGCTGAGCTACAGCCGCGAAGATCGACACTATAGCATAGCAATTGAAAAATACAAAGCTAAGCGGTGGCAAAAATCCTCTACATTGCAGTAATAATGGCCAACCTCACCAAAATTAAGTATCAAAAACTAATTTAAAGCAGGACTTACTACATTTCCAAATGAATAAAATACTACGCTAATTATTCAATGATTTATTGCGCTGCTTTGTTTAGCCTGCTTCCATCTTGATCGCCTTTACGCAAAAACATAATCCTCTCTGCGCTACTTGGATGGCTGGATAAGTAAGGATTACTTGCACTATGATTTTTTTCTAAATCGGCAAATAAATCTGCTAGCGCATTGGAGCTGATACCATTTTTTTCCAACATCGCCAAGGCATAAGCATCCGCTTCGCGCTCGGCATCGCGGGAATATTTTAAATCTAATAGCAAAGGCGGCAAGCTGGCAACAGCGGTAGAAACATCGCCAAACAAGGCGACGGCAACGGCGGCAACGGCTGAGCTTTGTATCACCCGACGGCTTAAGTGACGTTCGTGCAAATGCCCCAGTTCATGCGCTAGTACGCCCATGATTGCATCATCGTTATGAGATAAATTAACTAGCTCATCGGTCAAAATAATTTCACCCGATGGCAAGGCCAGTGCGTTGGGACCAATTTTACTTTTGCGAAATAATAGTCGATAAGCTGGACTATCGTCTTCAACTGGACGCAGGCGAGCAAAGCGTGTACTCAGTTCATTTTGTCTTTCCACAGAAAGCTTCGTAGGACTAAAAAAATGCTCATCTAAAAATGTCAGCGCACCATCGCCTAAAGCCCGCTCTACTTTTTCTGGCAGAGCAAAAGCGACTATTTTTGCAGCTGCAGGCAAGGCATAAACATACAGCAAGCTAATCAACACCACCGTACTGACAACAGCAATCAAGGTCGCACGCCAGCTTTGTTGCATGCGTACGATCAGGCTGTCACTATGTCCGGTGGCTGACAATAAATTAGCTAAGGCTGCCAGCATTTCTGGATCGCTTACTTCGAGGTAAGCACCATCAGGGAAGGTAACTTTACGCACCTTATTGGAGGTGCGCTCTGAAACACGCAATTGATCAAGCGAGCACTCTAGTTGTACATCGCCAGTCAGCTGCGCAATCTGCCCGACCACTTCTAAATAGACGTGGTGGGCACGCGATGTTTTGCCATCAAAATAATTTGCTGCAACAGGCATCATAAAGATAAATCAAAGTCCAATAAATCGGCCATACCTTCACCGGTAGCAGAAACCTGCGCTGCTTCGTCGGCTACAAATTGGTCTAAACCATCACCAATTTCAATCGAGATAGATTCCAGACGGTAACGCATCATACGTATTTGAGCGAAGGGAATAAACAAACCCAAGGTACAAACAATAGCGAGCAAATTCGTGAGATAAATGAAAGTGACACGTCCCCATTTCATGTGGCTATACATTTGTCGATTGCCGAGCTTAGTGTGATTCCAGATCAGATTCTGTATCAAGCTTAAAAACAAGGGGTAGATAGTGAGTGACCAAAAATAAATTGCAACGAACAGAATAACTATATGGTCAAACGTCTGTCTCGCAAACCGCCCTGCCCACGCAGATACAAGTTGTGCCAAGATTGGTAAAAAAAATACTAAAGTAATTACGATAATACCAGCGATAAGAATAGAAAATCCGATTAAATAATTCAGATAAAAGCGCGATATTTTTGCGTCGAAAGAAAAATGCGTTGTACCAAAACGACTCTCATTATGTTGGAACTGCTTAATCCGTTGATGCACCAAAGGCACCAGGGTGCCCAAGCTGATCAAGGCAAAAAATGGCCACGTTAAATAATTGATATAAGCCTGTTTGGCGGTACCGCGAAAACCAAAACGCACACCGCGGAAACTGGAGTTATACAGTTTAAATTGCAGACTTTTCCAGAGCAACCAAGGCATCACTGCACTTAGCGCAATCAACATCAAAAAGCCGAAACCGGTAGAAAACTTAAAAGCAAAGTGATACAGCGTTACAAAAACAAACGCCACAATACGACCTTTTAAAATCGCAATCGGATTACCGTGATATTCAAAACTAGCCCCTGCAAGCTGGGTACTCGAATAAAAATAATGATTTCTTCTTACCTTAGCCCAGGCTGAATAAATGCCCAAGGTGACGATGGTCAGTAAAAGATTGACGATCCAGATACGAAAATATTCGCCGCCTGTTCCGGTAAAACTTAAAGAGACTTTTGAGGAATCCGTATTGGTTTGCATCATGCCACCTCGTTTGCCAGGTTAATCATTGCAACATTGTTATCATAATTATTGATGGCAGTCGTCTAAAAACAGACGCCCAGAAACCTGTCACAAGAGTGATCGAATAGATTCTGCATGGATTAAAACCTTAAGTGGAGGTGAAATGAAGTTCGCTTTTGTTTGGATGGGGCGACTACTTAGACATCAAGCTTTTTTATGGTCTTTTGTCAGGCGCATCGTTTGTATTGCCTAACAATAAGCTTGCCATTTAATTATGCCATAGGCGCACACAGTAAAAGAGACTCAGAGCAACAAAAACATTGCAAACTCGTCAATATTGTAGTTGTGTTGCATATTTAGCACATCTTCGCCAAATCAGTCGCTTTCTCCGCGGTGGTCGTTTTATTGTTCTATTTGATGGCTGACATCGACTGAATAGCATATTCACTCACTTTGAAATAAGTAAAAATGAGGGGGTATATGCCAAATACATCCTTTATGTCCAATGATTTATTGGACGTAAAAATATACAGCAATGAGTATATTTTTATGTAATTTAATGCACACGGATAATTCGATAATTAAGTCGGGTAATGAAATAGGTAAATGCCGCGCTCTGATTGAGCACCCGATTACACTAACTCAGCCCTTAAACAAGCTAAGCCTGAAATGATGCTGGTTTAAGCATGGCGACCTAAGTATGGTGAATCTTGCAGCATGCCGGACAGGTTCCATACAGCACTAACCGGTGTCTAAGCAATTGAAATCCGTGTGTCTGGGCAACCTGTAATTGGCGTGATTCAATTACATCGTCGGCGAACTAAATCACCGTGCCGCAGTCGAGGCAAATCAGGTGGTCGTGATGACCGCCCTCGCTAATTTCATAAATCGCTTTACCTGATTCAAATACATTGCGCGCCAGAATTCCCGCTGCCTCTAATTGCGATAACACTCTGTAAACGGTTGCTAAGGCGATCATCACGTTTTGCTCCAGCAAGCGTCGGTACACGTCCTCCGCGCTGAGGTGGCGCTGCTTGCTAGTGCGTATCACCTCTAATATTTTTTGCCTTGGGATGGTACTTTTTAAGCCAAGATTTTTTAAATCCTGATCGCAAGTTCGCTCAACCACCTGTGTCTCTTTATGTTGTAGTGTGGATCGCATCATTCATCGCCTGTGCCGTCATTCTGGACTTCTGAGATTAGCTGTTCTTCTTGGTAGCCAACTGATCCGCTGTGTTTAGCTGCTTGATTGGATTGATTAGGCTGACTTTTTAGCTGGATATCCTTAAGGCAGCGTGCCATGCTACTAACGCTGGGTTTCTCAACAAACACGCAGGGTTTGCCTGTTCTTTTGCAATGATCTTTAACTCGCCAATAAGCACCATGGCTGACGCAACCCGTTTGGCAAATAACTAAATCGGCGGCCGCAAGACTAGCGCCGAGTAAAGAGGCATTATCCTCATCACCACCGTCATGATGTAAAAAATGTCCGCCAGTACGCTCTATCATTTGTCGGTACATCGGGACGATGTTCGGACGTCCGCCAACACATAATATCGACCGGTTTTGTAGGCCAAGGTTTTGTAAATTAGCGGGGGTATTACTCGCTTCATACTGTGCTGAGCGATCAGATAATGAGGTTGCTATATCTGCCTCTGCTTTTTGCTGCAGTTGCTGCAATTGATGGACTTGCTGAGCTTGCTCCAGTTGGGATTGCTGCCGCTGCATGCTGGCAAGCTGCTTCTCTAAATCATGAATGCGTGCCATTTGCATATCAATATGACGTGCCTGCTCTTGTCGTGCACGTAAATCAGGGAAACCTGCTTCCAGCTCCTTGATCTGATGTTGCAAGCTAGCAATCACCGTATTTTTGCCAATCAAGCTGGCATGCAATTGCACTTGATCGGTTTGCAATTGCTCAATGGCAGCACTTTTGGCGGCGATGATTCGGGTATTGCGCTCTTGATGGGCGGCCAACTCTTTGCTAGCGTGTTCATAATCAGCCTGCATTTCAATAAAACGTCGGCTGCTAACACGATCAGCTGTGCCAACCTGATGTTGCAGCATATGGATTTCTCTTAACACCCGTTCTTCTAAAGAATTATCGCAGCGCGCATGAGTCAGCGTTGCCCATAATACGCCAGCAACATCTGCGCTGTGCTGTCCCTGCGACCACCAGGCAGACAGCGCCTCGCTTGTCTTAATCTGTGATGACTGACGCAAAGCAATCGCGTAACGGCGCTCTAACTCTGCCTGCAAACGCTCCGTCATCGCCGTGCGAAATTTGCAGTCAGCTATCGCACCACAATGTAATTCGTAATCATCAGCAACCGTCTGCCCGCCTAATGCCTTATCCACCAGACGACGCAAGACCGTGATAGACAAACAAACCCCGATAACAGGACATAACGCATGATATGGCAACTCCCATAAGCGACGGCGACGCGATCCCTTCGCAGCCAAACGTTGAGAAATCGTATCGAGATCAATTGGACTGGAATTAGCGTTTGAAGTTGATTTGGAATTGAGGTTGAAATTCGGGCTGGAGTTCGGGCTAGAATTCAGATTTACTGGCTTATTCGCTTTTTTACCTAGTTCGCACATGAGCTGCCCTCCGGTTAATGTCTGATGTTATTGCCACCGTCAGTGGCAAGTACCCGAGATTCAGACGATTCAGAATCGTGCAAAGCTGGATCAACATCTAAACGTTTTTGGGCAAAACTCAGCATCTCGGTCAGTTCACGAAAAGCATCTAATTCAAATCTGACCGTGACCGCGCGCAAATTCAAATGCACATGTCCGCACTCGGGACAAGTCGTCACATGACCTACATCGCTGGCAGCGACCAAGGTCTGGCGACATTCTACATAGTTGGTTTTGTGTGACATGAAATAACTCCTCACGGGTAAATGAGAAGTTATTGTATCAATAAATGATAATGATTCGCATTTATATTTTGACTGGGACTATGTTTTATTGATGTATCTTCTAAAGATGACATTTATAAAATATCAACTAATCAAAAATGATAACGAGGAAGCAAATTAGAGTTCTAAGAAGAATATCTCCCAAAAACCGCATGAACCCGTCCACCAAAGAAAAAAGGGACTAGATTTGCATCTAGTCCCTTGAATCTGGTGCGGCTGGCAGGAATCGAACCCACGACCCCTTGGTTCGTAGCCAAGTACTCTATCCAGCTGAGCTACAGCCGCGAAAAAGGAAAGTATAGCATAGCCAAATTCGCTTGATAAGCCCCCACGCTATTTTTCAAGCGTTTTTGAGGCTCTCAGCAAACTAAAGTAGTTTAAATTTCAACCTGAGAACCGACTTCAATTACGCGATTAGTTGGTACTTGATAATAATCTGCTGCATCACGTGAATTTTTAGACATGATGACAAACAGCCATTCGCGCCACAAGGCCATACCGCTATTCGGTCTTGAAATAATCGTCTGGCGCGCGATGAAGTAAGAAGTTTCCATCCGCTCAAATGTCAGCCCAAATGGTTCACATAAATCCAGCGCTTTGGGGATATCTGGTTCATTTTTAAAGCCATAAAACACATCAATCTGGTAGCAATCATGGCCCAGATCAGTCACTTTGACTCTGTCTGAGGCCGGCACCCAAGGAATATCCTCGTTATGCAAAGTTAAAAATATAACCCGTTCGTGCAGAATTTTATTGTGCGACAAGTTGTGCAACAGCGCATGAGGCACGCCGTCGGACTCGCCGCGCAAAAAGATGGCGGTCCCAGCGACCCGCACAGGCGGTGATACGAATAAGGAAGATAGAAACGCCTCCAGCGGAATCGCATGCTTTTTCAGATTATCAAATACCAGCTCACGACCACGCTTCCAGGTCACCATTACGGTAAACATGATGATGCCCAATACCACCGGGAACCAGCCGCCATGGAAGAATTTCAAGCCATTGGCCGAGAAAAATGCGAGATCAATCGTCGTAAAAAATCCGGTAGCGACAAAGCAAAGAATCGGATTGTATTTCCAGCCGTAACGGATCACGAAGAAAGTTAAGATCGACGTCACCAACATCGTGCCAGTAACAGCAATGCCGTATGCAGATGCCAGATTAGAAGAATTACCAAAACCGACTACCGCTGCCACCACCACCAATAACTGCAACCAGTTGACCGCAGGGATGTAAATTTGACCGATCTCTTGCGATGACGTATGGACGATCTTCATTCTTGGCATAAAACCTAAAGAAATCGCCTGCTTAGTCATGGAGAAAGTGCCAGAAATAGTTGCCTGTGATGCGATCACAGTAGCAACAGCAGACAAAGCGACTAAAGGATAAACACTCCAGGCACCCAATTGCTGATAAAACGGATTGCTAACAGCGTCCGGCGTGACGATCAATAATGCGCCCTGCCCTAAATAATTTAGACCCAACGCAGGAAACACCACCATAAACCACGCCATTCTGATTGGCTTGCGGCCAAAGTGCCCCATATCTGCATACAAAGCCTCAGCACCGGTAAATGCCAGCACTACTGCGCCTAGTGCTAAAAATGCTAGCCACCCGTTAGACACTAAAAAACGTACTGCATGCAACGGGCTTAACGCACCCAGAATCATTGGCATTTTGATGATATTAATTACGCCCATCACAGCCAAGGCGACAAACCAAATCACCATAATCGGACCGAACCATTTACCAATACCCGCAGATCCTTTGCTTTGCACCGCATACAGAGCGATCAACACCACCAAAGTAATGGGGACCACATAAGGAGAAAATGCGGGGGTAGCAACCTCTAGCCCCTCAATCGCTGATAGCACAGAGATCGCGGGAGTAATTACACCATCGCCATAAAACAGCGCAGCGCCGAACAAACCAATCACAAAGAGTAAAAAATGCCATCTGGAGGCTTTGCCGACTGATTCCAGCGCCAATGCGGTCAGCGCCATAATCCCACCTTCTCCGCGGTTATCCGCTCGCAAAATCAGGGTGACATATTTAATCGCAACGATGATGAACAATCCCCACAAGATCAGCGATACCACGCCAAAAATGTTGGCTTCGTTCAGAGGTAGACCGTGTTCTTTTGAAAACACCTCTTTCATCGTGTAAAGAGGACTGGTGCCAATATCGCCGTAGACAATGCCGACTGCTGCCAGCGTTAGCCCCGCCATTGTGCTTTTTTCGTGTTGATTATTTGATAAATTAGCCAATTGTGTACCTTGTTATTCTTGGTGCGTTGCACAATAGGTGATTCCGTAGCGAAATTCAAGCACCAATTTCAGGAATCAAAACATTATGGGGTTAAGCAACAACAGACCACACTCTGCAAAGTTTCTTTTGAACTGTCAATAAAAACAATACCTATATTCACCACCTCGAAAACCTTGACAACAGAATGAAACAGGCGGTCGAATCCAGAATTCGCATAACTAAAGTTGAAATGATTCGTTTTACTGCGGCGGACACAATGGAATAATTTTGGCATTGACATCTGTAAAGAATACTATGCCCCACTCATCTCACTCTGCCTTGACATCGGCTTCATTAAAGCCAAGCATATTAACTTCGGCACCATTAGCGTCAGCAACATTGCGTGCTGGCGTGCCAAACCATCTTCATGCAAGCTCGCTCTTTGAAGTCTCTGCCGTCACAGCAGAAATCGCAAAAACACTAGCAGCAACTGCCGTCGGGCGCGACCGGGCTGGTGGTCACGCAGCAGCAGAAAGAGAATTACTACGCGATAGTGGCTTACTCACTTTATCAATTCCCGCAGAATACGGCGGCTTAGGTGCGCCCTGGCCGCAGATTTTTCAGACCATTCGTGACTTAGCCAAAGTCGATAGCGCACTGGCGCATGTGTTTGCGTTCCATCATCTGCAACTGGCGGGTGTGCAGCTGTATGGCGATAAAACGCAGCAACGTACTTTTTTCACCAACACGGTCAACAACCGCTGGTTTTGGGGCAATGCCTTAAATCCATTGGATAAACGTGTTGTTGCTCACGCGCTTGCTGACACGGTCACTGAAGCGGTCACGGATACTAGCGACGGCGGATACAAAATTAACGGCATTAAAAGTTTTTCCTCCGGCTCGGTCGGATCGGATTTACTCACCATATCGGCATGGCATGAAGCCAGCCAAAGTCCTCTGATTGCAGCGATACCGAGCAATCGCAGCGGCATCCAGATCAATCCCGACTGGGATGCATTTGGTCAGCGCCAGACAGATAGCGGCAATGTAGTCTTTACCAATGTAATTTTGCACAAAGAAGAGATTTTACTGGCGCCCGGCACAGCGGCGACAGCACAAGCCAGCGTACGCTCACAGGTCGCACAATTAATCATGACCAATCTGTATTTAGGCATAGGTTTAGGCGCTTTTGATGAAGCCAGACGATACAGCCGAGATGAAGCACGCCCCTGGTTTGCTTCTGGCGTACAAAGCACGGTTGATGATCCTTATGTCCAACATCGTTTTGGCAGCCTCTGGTTATCAGTGCGCCCTGCAATTGCATTGGCAGATCAGGCAGCGGAGCACCTGCAACGTGTCTGGAATAAAGGAGAAGCAATCACGGCGCAGGATCGTGGTGAACTGGCGATCAGCGTGGCAGAAGCCAAATGCCTGTCGCATCAAGCCGGACTGGAAGTATCTAGCCAAATGTTTGACATCACCGGTGCACGCTCGACGAGTGCACGTTATGGCTATGACCGCTTCTGGCGCAACGTCCGTGTACACACATTGCACGACCCTATCGATTACAAACTGCGTGATCTGGGTCGCTATGTTCTCAGCGGCAGTTTGCCAGAGCCTACACCTTACTCGTGATCAGGACGCCCCTCATGTCTCAATTGTCTACACTATTTGATGCGACCAAATTCGCCAAGCTTGCAACAACGGCAAACGGCACGCACGTCAGCAAGCAATCGCTTGAAAAAGACTTCGTGATTCAGCTTGATCAGGTATCAAAATCATTTGTGCTGCCTGCAGGTAAACAGTTTGATGCAGTCAAAGACGTGTCGCTGCAAATACATTCTGGCGATATCTTTGGTCTGATTGGAAAAAGTGGCGCAGGCAAATCAACTTTGCTGCGCCTGATCAATTTACTGGAGCGACCAGATAGCGGAACTGTCACCGTGAATCAGCTTGATCTGACCGCACTGGATAAATCGGCATTACGGAAAGCGCGTCAGTCCATCGGTATGATCTTCCAGCAATTTAATTTATTGCAGAATGCCAGTGTATTTCAGAACATTGCCCTGCCCTTAAAAATCCATGGTGAACTAAACCGTACGCAAATCGCAGAGCGTGTACAAGAATGTTTGTCTCTGGTTGATCTGGCAGACAAAGCCAATAGCTATCCATCACAATTATCAGGCGGGCAAAAACAACGTGTAGCGATTGCCCGTGCACTGGCCAGCCGCCCAACAGTATTGTTATGTGATGAACCCAGCTCTGCCTTAGATGCCGAAACTACGCGTGCATTGTTGGCGACGCTGCGCGATATCAATGCACGCCTCGGCGTCACGATTGTAATCGTCACGCATGAACTATCGGTCGTACATGAGTTATGCGAGCACGTCGCGGTGATAGAAAACGGTGCCATCGCGGAGCAATTTGCACTCGCCGATAACATCACCCCGCGCAAAACAGCGTTGGGAAAAGAGCTAGTGCATTACGCCAAATTTGCACGAAGTATTCTGGAACAAGAACGTGCTGAAAAGCAGGCGCTATCCCAATTCAATCGCCCTGAACAAATAGAGCAGCAACAAAGGCAAGGATTACAAGTTCAGCAGCCACGTGAGTTAGCACATGTCTGAGAATATTCTGAATATCTTGCCTGAGCTTTGGATCTCTATCGCTCAAACGTTTTTGATGCTAGGCATTGGTCTGAGCGCGGCGGTACTAATTGGCGGACCGTTGGGTATTTTGTTATACCTAGTCGGACCGGGGCAATCGCTAGCCAACCGTCCGGTGTTTACGGTACTGGATTGGCTTGTGAGTACGGTGCGGTCTTTTCCCTTCATTATTTTGCTGGTCGCGTTGGTGCCGTTTACCCGTTCGATTGTAGGCTCTTCAATTGGCCCAACTGCGGCGGCAGTGCCATTGTCGATTGCTGCCATTCCTTACTTTGCCCGGTTGGTAGAACAAAGCTTGCGTGAGATTCCGCGCGGTGTGATCGAGGCAGCCCACGCCATTGGCGCATCAGAATTACAAATTATATGGCGCGTTTTACTGGTGGAATCCAAGTCTGGCCTGGTACTGGGATTTACCGTATTAGCGATCAGCTTTTTGTCTTATTCCGCCGTCGCGGGTGTGGTGGGTGGCGGCGGTATCGGCGATCTGGCGATACGTTATGGCTACTACCGTTTTCAAACCGACGTGATGGTTTTTACCATCGCTATTTTGGTGGTACTGGTACAAATAATTCAGTTTGTCGGCAACACAGTTGCGCGACGTATTGATCATCGCTGAGCGCTCTAATTGTCTAGCGCATGCTGCTTTCTATGATTCTCTAAGCATATCCAAAAATATATACTGGATAGGAGTAATTTTAATCGTCCATATAATCATTGGATAATAGAGCATATTTTATAAAAATAATGGGGAGTATATTGAAAATGAACCAATACCAGCGATTAAATCATCTGAGTTTTGGTGCTCCAGTGGTGTTCCTCATCGTCGTTCATCACGCTGTTGATCGAAAGCACGCAGCATCCTGTTTCTGAATCATTTATTCCCAATATGTTTGCTTCCTAAGAACCTAAAATTTTTTTCAAGAGGAATTTCCATGTCACTCTCTGCATCCAATCGCCGTCGCTCTAGTTTGCGCTTGTTCGCTAGTGTTGCCATTAGCTCTACGATCACGGTAACGAACATATTTAGTCCACTCGCATTGGCACAAGAAAAAAAAGAAATTGTGATCGGTGCAACTGCAGGGCCCTACTCGGATCAAGTCAAATTAGGTATCAAACCAATCCTGGAGAAAAAAGGATATCAGGTAAAGATTGTCGAATTTAATGACTACATCCAACCTAACTTCGCACTGGCACAAGGCTCACTCGATGCGAATGTTTTTCAGCATATCGTTTATCTGACCAAGTTTTCTACTGAAAATAAATTGGCGCTGACTGAAGTCATCAAAGTACCCACTGCACCGATTGCGATCTACAGTAAAAAACATAAAACGCTGGATGAAGTCAAAGATGGCGCAACCGTGGCGCTGCCAAATGACCCGACTAATCAAGCGCGAGCACTGGTCGTGCTGGAACAATTAAACTGGCTGAAATTGCGCGTAGGCTATGACCCAATACGCGTCTCAGAAAGAGATGTCGCGTCCTATACCAAAAAGATCAAACTAGTCCCGTTAGAGGCAGCGCAACTGCCGCGCTCACTGGATGACACTGACTACTCTTTCATCAACGGTAACTTTGCGATTGCGTCGGGTCTGAAAATCAGTGAGGCTCTGGCATTAGAAAAAACTTCCGCGACTTACCAAAATCTAGTCGCAGTGCGTACTGCCGATAAAGGAAGTAAATGGGTTCAGGATTTAGCGGACGCCTACCGTTCACGTGAATTTCTTGAGATCACTAACAAGCACTTTGCTCGCTTTGTTAAAACAGACTATCAGCAAGCATTGAATCAAAGCCGCTTAAATCAGCAGGCTGTAACTGTGAGTGCAAAATAATCAACCATGGCAAAGCAGATCCGGTTTAACGCATTTCAAATCAATAGTGTTGGGCACCAGTCGCCAGGTCTCTGGACACATCCACGTGACCAGTCCCATCGTTACACAGATCCAGAGCATTGGATCAGTCTGGCGCAACTGCTAGAACGTGGCTTATTTGACGGACTATTTTTAGCCGATGTACTCGGTGTCTATGACGTCTATCAATCGAATGCCGACGCAGCATTGCGTGGCGGTGTGCAAGTTCCGCTGAATGATCCCTTAGCACTGGTACCGCTGATGGCGCATGCCACTCAGCACCTGGGTTTTGGCGTGACCTGTGCACTGACCTATGAACATCCCTACTCATTTGCTCGCCGCATCTCGACACTGGATCATTTGAGCAAAGGACGGATTGCGTGGAATATTGTCACCGGCTATCTTGACAGCGCAGCACGAAATCTGGGATTAGAACATCAGATTGGTCACGATGCACGCTACGACATCGCAGAAGAATATATGGAAGTCGTATACAAACTTTGGGAACAAAGTTGGGAAGACAATGCTGTCGTACGCGATAAAGTCAACGGCATATTTACCGATCCAAGTAAGGTTCACGCAATTCGTCATCATGGAGAAAACTATCGCGTGCCAGGTTTCCACTTGTGTGAACCATCGCCCCAGCGCACTCCCTTGTTATTCCAAGCTGGTACATCCGGACGCGGTAAAAATTTTGCAGGCAAACATGCCGAATGCGTTTTCGTCAGTGGCCCCAGCAAAGCCGTAGTCAAACATTATGTACAAGACTTGCGCGCCGCCACACTAGCAGCCGGACGCAATGCCGATGACATTTTGATATACGCCCAGGCCTTGATCATCACAGCCGCAAGCGAAGAAGAAGCCCAAGCCAAATATGCCGACTACCGCAGTCATATCGACATTACCGCAGCACTCGCGTTGCTGTCGGGCTGGACTGGTGTGGACTTTAGTAAATATGATCCGGATGCCACAATTGAATATATGGAAAACGATGCCGGCCGATCGGCATTAGCATCATTCAGCCAGGCTGACCCTACACGTCGCTGGACAGTGAGAGAAGCGGCAGAGTTTATCGGCCTTGGCGGACGTGGTCCGGTGTTGATCGGTAGCCCACAGCAAATCGCCGATCAACTGATCGATTGGGTAGAAGAAACCGGGATAGACGGTTTCAATCTGGCGTTTGCTGTATCACATGACAGTATGGCCGACGTGGTTGATTTCATCGTACCCGAGCTGCAAAAACGCGAACGCTATCGTAACCACTATATCGGCGGCACACTGCGCGACCAGTTATTTGGCACAGGAAATCGCTTGCCTGAAAATCATATTGGACGGCAGATCAGAATCCAGTCTCAGGAATCCGCATAAATTACTTTTAAGATCGGGTCGAATGTATCCTAAAAAACTTGTGTTGAGAAATCCACAAGATAGATTAATCAGTTTTGGACAACAGCCTGATTATGGTCGCCAGATACAACGGAGATGGATAAATCCGGTTTTGTTCATAGCAGGTATGAGTCAACTTGATGACATGGTCGTTATCACTCTGAATCGCCTTAGCAAATAAATCTGACCAGGCTTGTTCTGGAGATGTTCGGTACAACGAATTGAGTATTAATTCTGCCTCACGCTCGGCAGAAACGAGTGATGGTAGCGAGGGTGCTCCTACCGACACATAGGCGGCACAAAAAGCCACCCACAATTGCGGCAATAAGACGACGACTAAATTCTGCGGCAAACGAGCAAATACAATACGCGCAGCATGCATCGCCGTGACCATATGCAGCACAGTAAAATTTTTACTTTTCCAGTAGGCGACGATTGCTAAGCTTGTCATCTCACGCATCATCTCATTCAATAACTGAGACTGATTTTCGATCAGGTAGAGGCCATCAGCAAAGCGCGGATCGGCGACCACCGCTTTAAGACTACCGACAATCGAATCACCCACATACAGATTTGGATTGGCTTTGTACAATAGCGACAACTGGGCCAATGCTTGCTCCGCTGTAACAGCAAACTGCGGCTGATTGCTCTTTATCTTAATGTCCAGATTCGACACCATAAGATGTGCCAGTCCGGCGGCAATTTCTCCAATATGATGCGCATCTAAACCATATGCGAGGCGAATCAAGGCATGGAACGCCGCCGTTGCTGGCGCAAAAGGGATCTGACTTAACACTTCGATCAATACCTCATCAGCACTGCGGGCAGAAATCGCCGTCATAAAATAAGCACGCAAGGGCATGAAATTATCCACTTTTCCTAGCTGCCGTTGCCAGTTATCAGCAGTCACTTTACATTGACTCATTCGCATTGGCAGCGCATAAGTGTTTTGCCACATACTAAAAAACTGTTGTAAACGTTCTGGGCTGGCTCCCATCTTCGCTAACGCGATCAATGCCATAGGACAGTGATTAGTCTTACCTTTTGATGCCAACGCAAAATGAGCACTGGCATCCAGCAGCTGGTCTAAAAGCTCAGATGAGGAGTAATCCCTGACAGATTCTGTTGAACCTTTTTTCATCGCAATGTCCTTAACAATTTTTGATGAAATAAGCATACAAGTTCAAGTACACTTGAAGTCAAGGATAATTTTTGTTAACTATGATGCGTGTATTAAAAGCTGAGACAAAGGGAATTACGGTGAAAAAATCAACCGAGAATCTGATTAGCATTGGTGATTTGGCAAAACGCTCTGGACTCGCAGCTAGTGCATTACGATATTACGAAGAACAAGGATTGATCACCAGCTCACGCAATGCGGGGCAACAAAGACAGTTTCCAAAAGAAGTATTGAGGCGTATCGCTTTTATTCGTGCCGCGCAAACTGCGGGTCTGAGCCTGAGCGAAATCAAATCAGCATTAGCGTCACTGCCCGAACAACGCACACCGACAAAACAAGATTGGGAAAAATTGTCATCCTCATGGCAAACGACACTCCAGCAGCGCATAGATGCCTTAGTTGCGCTACGGGACAAACTCACGTCCTGCATAGGCTGCGGCTGCCTCTCACTGAAATCCTGCTCGCTGTATAACCCAGGCGACGTTGCGGCTCAACGTGGTAACGGTGCGCGTTATTTAAACGGAGATACAGCAATAAAATGACTGAAACGCATTCTCATATTTCGCTATATCTGCACACTTGGTCAAAGCAATAGAGATTAATAAAGAAAAGTAAAACAATTATTTTTCTGGCTAAGAAAATTTAATCACAAAAAAACATTACTTTGACGTTTTTGGTGAAACACTATCTTTACTTATCTCAGATGTTAATGCAGCGTGTTTTTTGTCTTCTGCTGACTTTTCAATAGTTTTTGTTTTTTTAGATTCGTGTGCTAATTGATTCTTATGTGCCTGCTGAACTAAAAACTGATCTTCCGCAGCGATAACATTTAAAGAGAAGCTCGCCGCTATGATGCAGGTAACGCAGATAGAAATATATTTCATTTGGTACTTTCAATATTTGACTTTACTACTAACTTAAAAATTCTTTGGATTTATGCGAAAAACAAAGAATGACATTTGACTAAATACATAATTTTCTCTATGACGATTTCCAATTTTCATAGAATAAAAAATACTGATCAGAATATTATTTGAAATTTTTTGATTTAAATATTCTTAATCTTGACAATAATTAATAGCTGATATTGGAATAAAAACTGCAAAGCAAATTTAACAAAATCCATATAAATAAATTGAAAAAAAATGGAATTTATTCGTAAATTTTTTATAAAAAAAATTTTAATGCACCTAATATCTATTTTTCACTAATGACAAATTAATCGGTTCGTTTACATAAAATTTACAAGCATCAACTGACTTTTTGCATTTTTTTTATATCGATCCTAGTAATCTTCTCCTCGTTCAGAATAAATTGAATTGGCAGTTTTTTTGGTCCTAAAAAAATTTTTAAGGCACAAAGCATGACCATTTAATTAATCGATTACTGATTTTTAAACTGGTGTAACAACACGTCGTTGATACATTTGAATTTATAACTCCAGGGAAAATAAAATGCAAAAAATGTTGTCACTCGCATTCGTTGCGGCTAGTACCTTAGCCTTCAACAATATTGCGTTAGCACAGAGTGGTGCAGCAGAGGGATGCCCAGAAAATTCTGCTTCAAAGAGTTTCTCAGAGAGGTTTAGCACAACCTATAGCGACTACCTGAAATGGAATGGCGATCCTGCTGACGCAGCCCCGAGCTGGCGCAAAGATGTGCAGGCACCTCCCGTGTCCAGCCCACCGTATCCATTCGCAACTTGGCCGATTGGTGGTTCTGAAACGATTGGTTATGACAACCAATACTATGGCCCGCTAATGGACACAATTTATTGTGGTCCAAATGGAAAAGCCTGGAAAGATTCGCGCATTACTGTCTATGGCTGGATAGCACCTAGTTACAACATTAGTACATCAAAATCAAAATTTAATTTTACAACTGGCACTGGCGGAAATTACCCTGCTGCTTACGACTATGCAGCTAATTCGTTTCAATTGAATCAAGTTGCAGTCTATGTTGAGCGTGTGCCTGACGTAGTACAAAAAGATCACAACGATTGGGGTTTTCGTGTGACTGGTTTGTACGGTACTGACTATAAATATACTTTCTCCAAAGGCGTATTTAGCGATCAATACACAGATAAAGGCCGGAAATACGGCTTTGATCCAGTCATGATGTATGGCGAGTGGTATACCCCATTTGTTGCAGATGGGATGAATGTACGTGTAGGTCGCTATATTTCTGTACCAGATATTGAGGCGCAGCTTGCACCGAACAATTACACCTTTACCCACTCCTTACTTTACGCGGTTGATCCTTATACGCAACAAGGTATTGTTGCGACAGTCAAACTAAACAAAAATTGGCTGATTCAAGGTGAAGTCTCTGCCGGTAATGACATCGCGATCTGGAATAAAGCTGAACGTCAGTTCACGCCAGCAGCTTGCTTGGGCTGGACGTCTGATACAGCCAACGATAACTTCTATGCTTGTTTGAATGGCGCGCATCCTATCTTGGGAAATAACGGAAAATTTGGCTGGAATAATCTTCAGCACGAAGTCGTTACCTGGTATCACAAGTTCAATGAAAATTGGCATATGTCCAGTGAGTACTGGAGAATGTTCCAGAACGATACGCCCAACGTGAATGACGTAACAGGTGCGGGACCGGCGTTGTTGGCTGCACGCTATGGCAACTTAAAATATGGTGCTCCATCGGGTGCGCAATGCGGACCTAATGACGGTGCGACTTGTAAATCGCATGAATGGGCTTTCGTCAACTATATTGGTTATCAGGTTTCTCCGCGTGATTCAGTCACCTTCCGTACGGATGTATTGGATGACACAACTGGTCAGCGTACGGGCTTCAAAACCCGTTACTACGAATTTGGCTTGGGCTGGCAACATTGGATCGGTAAAGCGATCACTATTCGCCCAGAACTTCGTTATGAGCGTTCTACAGATATTGATGCATACGATAATCCAACTGCGACAGCAGGTGCGGGCAAATTTAATCAAACAATGTTTGCGATAGATGCCGTAATCCATTTCTAATTTGTACAAAGTAATAACTAAAGCATACTATCCTGTAAGCATCATGAATCAAGCCTGAATATTTCTTCAGGCTTGATCAAGCATCTCAATCTATGACTAAATGTCTTGAACAAAATAGTATTTACATAAAACTGTTTTAGCTAAATCAATATCTGATGACAAAGTAATTATATTGTCGTCATCAAACCATATTGCCAAAGCAATTTTATGTAAGTTCCGCCCAAAATATTTGAAACATTTTGAAACATCTTTGTTGCGCGATATCAGATCAATGCCATGGATTCAGGTCTTTTATCGTATTGAAATTGAGTATCATGTTGCCTTTAACAAGGATTGAAAAAACTTCTTAAAAGCAATAAAAATTGTTTAAATTATCAAGCGCAACAGATGCTAAGTAAGGCCTAATATCTTTTTAAAAGCAAAAAATGCTTTTTCATCTCTGCCTTTTTGTATAGAGAAACCGCAATGATTTCGTTCAACACATGGCAAGCCCAGTGTGCCGTCGTTTTAATGGGTGTTGCTACGATGGGTCTTGCAGCCCCCATATCAGCGCAAGCAAATTTAATCGATAGCGCCACTTCTTACTCCACTCCAAATAGTCCTGTCTCGTCATTGTATGAAGAGCAAAACATTGTATCGTCACTGCCACGATTGACTTTACAGCAGGCACTGGAATATGCACTACAGCACAACCGTGACCTAAAACTTGGCAACATCGCGATTGATACCGCCAGCGCGATGAAAACTATTGCCGCTGCACCGCCTAATCCCATGCTGACCTTGCAAACCGCAGGTATTAATCCCAAGCTGGGAATCGGCGCAGGCAAGCCTAAAGACAAAACGGTCGACAGTACGATCAGAGTAGATCAATTAATAGAGCGAGGCGGCAAACGTGATTTACGGATTGAGAATGCCGGCTATCTGGAAACCGCAGCACACCAGGACTGGCACGATGTCCG
>NZ_JASJXN010000051.1:0-24641 GCF_035018705.1 Undibacterium sp. RTI2.2
GAAAACCAATCGCAACAGTGGCCACACCCATGCTCGACTTTACTGGTTTGGGTATTTTGCAAGAAGCTCTAATAAAAGCCAGTTATGACCGGCCAATTTAGGTGCGAAAATTCTTGTGAAACACGGCAATCGCTGTTAGGCTTCGTCTGCTTGATTTGATTGCTTTTCCGCAACTACCTGGTTAATACTAGGAAGGATAGCCATAAAATACAAGGGGTTGCAGTTATTTGCAGCCCCTTTTCTTTTGGACTTAAGCAGTCTCACTTCATTTGTTAGTGCCTACAACACGAACAAATCATTACATCGCAATGAATCACGTGCATAGAGCGTCTTCCTGTTATGGAAACGCAATGCAACTGTCAACTTCATTCGAATTTTAAACTGACTATGAGTTTCTTTGACTTAGGAGATATCGATAACTAAGTGTTCTGGTTATGGACGAATTTTCGTTTCGATGTAAATAGTCTGACAAGCTCTGCAAGAACTCGCATAGAACGAGTATCACTCAAAATAATAACGATAGAAAGATGGTTGGCTTAATGAAAGACGCACGTAAGATTTCGGAACAAATCGATATTGTCTATTTATGGGTAGATGGTTCAGATCCGATATGGCAAATAAAACGGGAACAGGCTTATGCACATTGGATTATAGAAAATCCGGGCGAGTTGGCAGCACATGGAAACACAGCGGGCAGATATCGCGACAACGGCGAGCTGTTATTTAACCTACGCGCGTTGGAAAAGTTTTTTCCTGACCACGGCCACGTTTATATCGTCAGCGACAAACAAACGCCCTCTTGGCTGCGTTCGTCGGAACACATCACTATCATTGATCATCGAGATTTGATTCCAGACACAAAAGGCCCGGTGTTTGACTCAGGCCATATCGAGTCTTATTTGCACAATATCCCCGACCTGTCAGAAAAATTCATTTATCTTAACGACGATGTTTTTTTCGGTGCAGAAGTTGATGTTGATTGGTGGTTTGGTGACTGTCTGAAAATTTTTTCCGAAACAAAATCAATACCAGAGTATGAAGTCCTACAACCTAATGAGTCCGCATTGGTCAACGCGTCCATACTATCGAAGGCTTGGTTGTCAAAGCGCTATTCAGCATACAGTCATGATCCCCGCGTTTATTCGCATTCACCCCGCCCAATGCTCAGGAGTGCAATGTTTGCGCTTGAGCAAATTGCGCCAGAATTATTTGAGCGTGTACGTTCAACAACATTCCGCTCATGGCAATCACCGGCAATTGTCCCCGATCTAGTTCCGCGCTGGATGGTACATATCGGCATCGCTCAACAAATAGTACTGGACCCCTTGCATATTAATACAGGCGACAATCATGCTAAGCGACAATTCGATTCGCTAATTACTAACTTTGGCGAACTGCCGTTTTTTTGTATCAACGATACCTGCGACGATGCGCCGGAAAACGATTTTCGCTTGCTTCGAGTCGTCCAAACTTTAAAAAAATTGTTACCTGAGCCGTCGAAGTTTGAGCGGTCGTTCCGTGATTCGATGACTTCATCATTCGTTTGTTTCACGGAACCTAAAGCGGTAGCATCACATTAGTCTTAAATTTGGTCCAAAGCACTTAGCGAACGTGAGATAAGGCATTTCGATTTCCAAGATGGACATTTTGTCTAGCGCTGGTTGCATTATTTCGGTTTATGTGAAATTGAACACATTTTTTATACAAAAATTAACGCCGATGATTTTTTTCTTAAGGCCTGCTATTGCTGGTGCCTACCGTCTCAATGGCAGCATCCTGTTGATTTGATCGAAATGCCTGTAGTTCACTAACGTTCAAAAGAAAAAACCTCCAAATATGCTGGATTTTTTTTTACTAAACAATTTTTATCAATTAAGGGAAATCGTTGGTAAGCTGGCTTTCGTAATTTCAAAAATTAAAAATCTACTATTAATGCCAGCGATACGCTACGAGCTGGTAGAAGAGTCAATTGATCTCCTGCCGCTGCAATTGAGCTCATCTTACTCGCAGGTGTCACGCCAACAATACTATATTTATCAAATAAATTATTAACACTCGGTTGTACTTTTCCGCCCTTTAAAAAAGTAGACATATTTTTCAACGAGTAATTCACAAACACATTGGAAATTACAAAAGGGTTAATGGTGATAGCCTCATGTGTTCCGCCGTTATCGTTATACATTTTCCCTACGCGCTTAGTGAACCAGCCTGCATTCCATTGGTTTCGCTGATAGTTCAAACCTAAAGTCTCAGTATCGCTTGGCGCGTTTTGAACCCATTGGTCACTAGTCGAATATTTAGAACTTCCATAAGTGCCATTAATATATAAGTTAAATCCGCTACCCAGAACTAACGTACTTTCCGCCTCTATCCCTTGATTAACTGAACTACCATTAGCAAAGAATGTTGTATTTCCCGCTGCGTCAGTCGTGGATGAATAAGCATTATCAAACTTGATGTGATAGGCGTCCATATCAAAGGTAAGGCTATCACCTTTCCAGACTGAACCGATTTGGATAGTTTTACTTTTTATCGAAGCAGGCAAGGCCGTAACATTAGCATTTTTTACGTCAAATACATTCGATGGTGGAATTTCGTCACCCGTAGCGAACTGTGCATAAGCTGACCAGTTGGCTTGTAACATGTAGTGCGCGTCAATTGACGGCAAAAATGTGTGGTAGCTAGCTACATGTCCAATACTTGCTGCGCCGTTTAAATTGCCGACGGTTTTCCCGTTGTCGGCAAACTGGGTTAAATCTTGTTTATAGGAAGAATATTTAACACCTGCAGTTACTTTTAAATCTTTACTTAGGTTGAGTTCATATTCAATGAACGGTTGAAGCAAAGTTGTTTTGAACGTTTCACGAAAATTAGGGATTGCAGAATCTATCCATGTCAAAGGATTGCTCGGAATCTGGTATCGGTTAGTGTCGGCAACTTCCGACCACAAACCAGTACGCAATGTCCCCATCTCGGTATCACGATTGAGACGTAAAATATTTCCGTAAGTACGATAACTATTGAGTTTATCCGTCCCCGAATTGTTTGCAGTCGTATTTGCCGTGGTCAATGGAATGGTAGCGCCCGGATAATTTTGTTGATTATGGTAATAGTAGGTGTAAGTCTTATTATCTAGCTTCCAGCCATTCCCCAAGTTTGAAGTTAACCCTGCATATTCAAAATCTGTATTGACATGATAAAAATTGTACGCGAAATAATTGGCCTGAGTCGGATCTGACGCGAGCAAATAATTGTCCCCAAATTTTGCAATATCGCTGCGGGTTGCACCTTTGATATTTGGTGTATTTGAATGCACAGTAATATAAGAGCCGAACAAAGTTAAAACTGTATCCGGAGAAATTACATATTGATATTTCGCAGATAAGGCATCTCTCTGCTGTTTGTTCAAAGTTTGATAGCCATCCGATTTCAACTCGTGAGCATTGAATAACAGGTTCGATGAGCCGTCCCGACCAAATTGACCAGATTCAAATTCTGCACCAATTAAACTAGTATTCCACGTTCCCAAAGAGGCAGTACCTGAAATTCTTTTCTGGGTTTCGAGGTTACGTGACAACAAATTGATTGAACCCCCAAAATTGGCTGGTCCCAAACTGGCTGCGGAGCCAGGGCTTCGATCAATCACAGCACCACCTACAAAGGGTGCAGGAAAAAATGCCCAGGAATGATGGCTTGGGCTATTCGTGTCTTGAAACGGTATCCCATCAAATAAAATTGAATAATCTCCGTCAGAAAATCCGCGAAAATTAGTTTTCGTATCGCCTAGCCCAGGACCGTTAGGACCAAAGCTATACATCGCCGGTGCCATTTGAATAATTTGACTAAAATCCGAAGTTGGTGCTGTGTAATTTCTGACGAATTCATCACTAATTTCTGATTGAGCAGAACGTGCAGCAAGGGAGCCTTGAGAAATTGCAACTTTTGATGCTGCTGACTTAACACCGGCAATCGTGACTGTATTCTCAGAAACATCAGATGGAGCATCTACCACATTTTCTGCAAAAGCTAATATAGGTGATGACATCGACAAACCAACAACAGCGCCGAGAATCTGTCTTGTCATTAGTTTCAGTTGTAAATTTTTCATTTGATACTTTTCCTTAAAAAATTATATTTGAATAAACAAATAGGATAAAAAAATTTAAATTTATTTAGTAAATGTCTGGTGTGCTCGCATTCAAAACCGATCTACGTGACACAAAAAATTAGGATAGGGAATCGCAAATTACAATACAGAGCAGAGATGTAATTTCGGTGACGTTGGCGCATGCTAAGCAGGATTTATTACAAGAAAAAGACATCAAAAATTTAATAAATTTCCTGTTGTATTTGAAAGAATTTAAGGAAATTTTAATTTTTCAAATTGAAATTCATGAGCCTTCATTTTTAAATCTATGAAATAAAAAATATCCTGCTTAAGGATTTTTCAATTTAATATGATTTGCATAGGCGTTGAAAATTTGAACAAGGCATGCTCTCAATTACATGATGTAACTTGTTAAAAATAATCTAACTGTGCATCACGAATATATAGGGGATTAAAGCGATGCGATTGTTGTTAGTCGAAGACGATCAAATGATCGGGGAGAGTCTGGTAGATGGGCTCAGCCAAGTGGGATATCAGGTAGATTGGGTTTTTGATGGAATTGAAGCAGAATCGACCATACTAAAACAAGCTTTTGACATTATCGTACTTGACCTAGGCCTGCCTAAAAAGCAAGGACTAGAAGTATTACTAAACTACCGGAGGAAAAAAGGTAAAGCTGCGATATTAATTATTACCGCAAGAGACACTCGACTTGATCTTATTCTAGGACTAGATAGTGGCGCAGACGATTATCTAGTTAAACCTTTTGATCTTGATGAACTCTATGCGCGCTTACGCGCATTGATTCGTAGATGCCAGATGACTCAAGATCAAGTAGTGAGTCATCATGGTCTGACGTTGAATTTATCAACGCACGAGGCAAGCTTTAATGACGAACCAATACATTTATCAGTTCTCGAATTCAATCTAATGTTGGCACTACTCGAAACACCCGGACATGTAGTATCAAAAGCAAAGCTTGAAGATAAAGTCTACGGGCTAAATGATGACATTGAGAGTAATACCATAGAGGTGTACATCCATATGCTTAGAAAAAAATTTGGCCCGAATTTTATAAAAAATGTCCGCGGGGTTGGCTATAAGCTTACAAATATCTCATGATTAAAGTCCGTACCATTCGCCAACAACTTTTGCTTGGTTTAATGTTAGGAATGATATTAACTAACGTTTCAGTTTATATCGGTACTTATCTGAAATTACGCCACGAGACTAACGAATTGTTTGATTACCAGCTCAAACAAATAGTTCGGTCGTTTCCAGCAAATATGACATTACAGGAAAGTGAAATTGCGGATACTCATCCTGGGAAAAAAATTGTTGTACAGGTTTGGAACAAAAAAGAGCGTTTAGTATTTACTTCAAATTCAGCGATAAATTTGCCAAAATATGGCGTTAATGGTTTTTTTGAAGTTACAGAAAATAAAAAACATTGGCGGATATACAGTGAAAAAAATAACTATCAGGTAGTCCAGGCTGGACAGCTAATTAGTGACAGAGAAAAAATTGAATATAGCCTAGCTTTGCGCTCTCTAATTCCAGTTCTCATTTCAATACCTCTTCTAGGCTTATTAATTTGGTTTGTCGTAGGTCATAGTCTAAAACCATTAAATAAATTAGCGACGGCGTTGGGAGAGCGTTCAGCTGACGCTCTGCATCAACTAGATCCGAGCGGCTATTCTTCAGAGATAGTGCCCATAGTGCTCGCAACAAATGCGTTACTTGCGCGCGTAGATCATTCAATTAATCTACAAAAGATGTTTGTTACAGATGCAGCACATGAGTTACGTACTCCATTAGCGGCTTTAAAACTGCAACTACAATTGGTAGAAAAAACTCAGCACGAGGAGGATAGAAAAGCTGGGATTTTAAAATTGCATGTACGCTTAAACCGTGCAACCCATTTAGTACAACAGCTATTGACCTTAGCTCGCCATAGTAACTTTGACAGTGAAATCAAGTTTGAGAAAATCTCTCTGCATCAAATTGCAAAACAAGTTGTTGCTGATTTTTCCTTGCTTGCGGAATATAAAAATATTGATCTAGGCGTTGATGCACCAAATGGTGAAATTTCCATCTTTGCTCATGAAGAATCTATACGCATTATGCTAGGAAATTTGATTGATAACGCGATCCGTTATACAGGGCGAAGTGGGAAAATTGACGTCATTTCGGGCTTAGAAAACAAGCTACCCTATCTAGCGGTGATTGATAATGGCGTGGGTATATCGCTCGCCGCCAGAGAGCGTATTTTTGACCGCTTTTATCGATGCGAAGGTAGTGGTGAATCAGGTAGTGGGTTGGGGTTAACGATTGTGAAAAATATCGTCGAACAATTCAAAGCAAAGATAAGTGTCTGCGATGGAATCAACGGCCAAGGTACTGTTTTCAAGATTATTTTTAATAATGAAATTTCAATTGAAACTTAAAATACATCACTGTGGAAAGAATTCTTCCGAGCAAAAACTAATTTATCCGATTTTCGCGTAAACCTCGCCCTTCAGGGCGGGGATGTAAGCGCGGAAGGCGAAGCCTTCCTTGTCTTGGACTTTCGGTTTAATGCGGCGTTTGCTGTTGCTCGATGTACTTGCGAATCACAGCAATAGGCGCACCGCCGCAGCTTCCAGCGAAGTAGCTAGGCGACCACAAAGCACCGCCCCATAATTTCTTTTGAATGCTCGGATATTTTTTCTTCCTAATCATTAAACTCGATATTCCCTTGAGGCTATTAACCAATTTTGACACTGCCACTTTAGGCGGGTAATTCACTAAGAGGTGAACGTGATCGTCCTCACCGTCGAACTCTACCAGTTCCGATTCAAAGTCATTGCAGACACTGGAAAATATTGGGCGCAGGTCGTCAAGAATCTCTTTTGTGAATACCCCGCGACGGTATTTCGTCACAAAGACCAGATGTACATGCATCATAAATACACAGTGTCTTCCATTCCTAATATCGTTGTTGTCTTCGCTCATAGACCAGACTATGATCTAACGATGCAAAGACTTCAAGCCTTTAAATACGCACTGATGCCAAACGGCGAACAGCAGCGCGATATGCGTCGCTTCGCCGGGTCGTGTAGGTTTGTCTATAACAAGGCTTTAGCATTACAAAAGCAGAACCACGAAGCCGGAAACAAGTACATCGGCTACGTGCCGATGGCAGCAAACCTACCAATCTGGAAGCGTGAAACTGGTACGCAATGGCTCAAAGAAACGCCCTCCCAGGCGCTGCAACATGCATTGAAAGATTTGGAAAAGGCCTACAAAAACTTCTTTGCTAAACGCGCTGACTTTCCGCGTTTTAAAAAGAAGAGCAGTGGCGACAGCTTCCGTTACCCCGACCCTAAGCAGATTAATCTCGATCAGGTCGACGACCGCATTCTCCTGCCGAAACTTGGCTGGATACGCTACCGAAACAGCCGTAACGTGCTGGGCGAGGTGCGCAATGTCACCGTCAGTCAATCGGGCGGTAAATGGTTCGAGTCGATCCAGACTGAACGAGAAGTCGAGCAACCCCTGACAACAGCGGCTTGGGCTATTGGTATCGATGTGGGTATTGCCCGGTTCGCCACCTTGAGCGACGAAAGCTATATCGCGCCACTCAACAGTTTCAAGAAACACCAGCAGCGTCTTGCGCGTTACCAGCGCCGCATGAGCCGCAAGGTCAAGTTCAGCAGTAACTGGAAGAAGGCGAAAGCCAAAGTCCAGCAGATTCACAGCACCATCGCCAACGCCAGAAAAGACTTCTTGCACAAAGCCACCACGACGATCAGCCAAAACCACGCGCTCGTATGTATTGAGAATTTGCAGGTCAAAAATATGTCCAGGTCTTCAAAAGGCAATAGCGAACAGAATGGAAAAAAAGTAGCGCAAAAGTCCGGCTTAAACCGCTCCATCCTCGATCAAGGCTGGGGTGAATTCAGACGACAACTGGCGTATAAGGTAGTGTGGCACGGCGGGATGCTGCTGGCTGTGCCACCCCACAACACCAGTCGCACTTGCCCGGCCTGCGGCCATGTATCGAAAGACAACCGGCAGACTCAGGCGAAATTCCTGTGTGTCGATTGTGGCTACGAAAATCACGCCGACGTGGTCGGTGCGATCAATATTTTAGAGCGGGGATACCGCTTGTTAGCCTGTGGAGAGTCGGTGCAGTCAGGCCGCTCGATGAAGCAGGAACCCACCGAAGCGACTCACAAATCATCGCGCAGCGCTGTAGGAATCCCCGTCCTTTTGGGCGGGGAGGATGTCAATTTTGAGCATCTAAGTATAAATCGCTTTGATAGTCACTTGAAAATTGTCCTTTCTTTGCTTTGTATTCGGATGCCGTTCTAGGACTCCATCACCTAGGAATTGTAGCTGTTTAATAAGTGCAGGGTCTTTTGAATCATCCGGTATTACAAGGGTAATTGGGCCCAATTTTTGTTCGACCTTTACCATCTTTTCTAGAATCATTTTTTGCTCCGGATATTTGGTTTTCATAAAGCGAATCGCGCAGCTATCAGCTTGTAACTCCTGTTGTTCAGAATAATTTACAATCATATTTTTAAGAGCAGATGCGTATTCTAATGCCGCACCAGGGTTGACATGTGAAGCATCACCCAAAAGCTTGCGGAAGTTATCAAGAGAATCAATGCCATCTGCTAACCTGGCTTGGTAAGCACGCGTTTGATGTCTTTGCAGTACATGAGAAACCTCATGGGCAATAACAAAGTAGGGATATTCTGGAGGTGTACCTTTTTTGAATAAATCTCTGTCAACCAGAATAATTCCGCCTGGCAGAGCAGTCGCGTTTCCGAAGCTGCTTTTGACGACAATAATCTTAAATTCATATGGATTATTTTCAGGTACATTTTTCAAAATATCGGCCAAAATTTCTCTGGCTTGCGCGTAAGTTTTTTTGATATCCTTATTTTTATCTTCAGCTAAGACCTCCCCTTCAGGTACTTTACTTTCACCAATTTGTTTTTCGAAATCCATTGGCATCCAGTTTAAATTTCTGGCAGCTAATTTAATGATATCTTTTACCACTAAGGAAGGCTGGCCGTTTTTCAAGAAGCCGTCCAGAAAGCCTTTGACCTTCAGTTTCGCGGTCAATATACCAAGTGAAGCGACATTGTCAGTGATGCCAAATGGTTGTATGGGTTGCTTACAGACCGGATCAAGAACGACATTGGACACATTGGACCACGTATCTATATCGATAAGGCTAAAACCACCTGAAGTACTGGAAGATGTGGAACTAGAGTCGGCCTTATCAATCTTGTCACTCTCATCTTTAGATTTTGTTGAGGAGCTGCCTGAAAAAAAATTACCTATTGATTTGAAAATCGACGGCGAATCCGATTGCGGTTTTGCATCTAAACTTTCTGCCTGTTTCGTAGGTTCCACTTTCGCCTGATCTTCTCCACTAATGGCAATAGAAAATAGCATCAGCGCAAACAACCCCGTACTAATTAGTAATAACAGTTTGATTGGCACTGGTAAAAATTGACGTTTTTTTTCTTCGTATTTAAAACTATTCATCCTGAATTCCTACGAGATACACCGTCCTTTAGGGCGGTGAGGGATAGGAGAGCAGTCGAAGACTGCTTGCCTTTGGTTGTATAACCATAGCCATCATTACGTTGAATCAGTGCGCAATGCTTATGACTGATTCCTTGTACGACGCCCATGGACGTTTGTAGATTAAAACTACCGGATGCCCGTACAGCAACACGGCCAGTATAGCTGCCTAGTTTTTTACCTTGCGGTACCACGGCTTTGACCAGATCACCCGTTTGGAAACCGTGGATTTGTTTTTGCCGTGTCAGATATCCGCGAGGAAATCCCTGTGCCGTTAATCGTGTCCGCTGGTAAGAACCTCTGCCAGTACATTTGATTGACAGTGTTGGTTTATCCCAGTTTTGTACTGCATTTACATTGCCCACACACACTGCATCGAGTGCATGATCTTTCGGTATGGCGAGTTTTGTCCGATTCCACTTTGTTTGTGCACCAGAACCCGTTTCTACTGCCAATCCCGTTGCTTGGAGACTGTTGACCAGCGTCCAGCGTGTTGCGTTGACGACTGCGGCATCTTTTAAAGGTTGTTTGACCTTGGCAAGAATGCGTTGTAACCGTACTGGATCGTTTTTCAAAAAATCACGAATGTTCTGGGTGTTTTTCTTGCGATTGCATGGGCAACATGCCAGCGTTAAATTTGACACCCTGTCTGTGCCACCGTTGGTCTTAGCATCGATGTGTTCAACTTCCAGCGGCACATTCTTCGCATCACAGTAGGCGCATTGACGGTTCCACTTTTCCAATAAGTACTCGCGAAGCTCATAGCCTTGTAATTCGCCTTGCTGATACGCGACACCGGAAATCTCTGGGTTCTGCATCAGTTGCATGTCGAATTTCACTAACTCCGTACTGATCGCGGAAATCGGTGCCCAGCGTTGCAGTTTCTTTATCCATGACATCGTGGTGTGAACACGATGCATCAGTGATGGCGCCAACCAGCCTTGTTCTTTGTTCCCACGATTGAAAAACCGTGGTGCACGATGGCGCAAGTTGGCGTTTCTTCTGCGGCGGCGCATGGCGCGACGTGCAGTTAAAGCTTCTGAAATAGCCTGACCACGGTGCAACAGATCGAACAGATTTAATACCGCAATCGATTGGTTCTGATCCAACACCAAAGCCATGCCCGTTGTTTTACTGCCAGGGTCAAGTTTTAGACGCAAGGTCTGAAAGTGACTTTCCTGCGCAGTCCGGTCAACAAGTCGAATCACGAATGGCATCAATCGATGTATTCGTGCTCTTCCCCTTTCTAGCATTAACCTTGCTCGTTTTTCTGAGCAGGGCATTAATGCGGTACCGCTCTTGTCTATAACAAAGACTGCCATAGCAATCTCTCCTTTTACAATTACCCTTACGGGTCTTGTGACGGAACCTTGCGGTTCTCTCCCTTCGAGAATGTCAATAACCGGCTCCTACCTTTGACAGTAGCGACAATCACCTTCAGCCCTTTACCTTTGACCAGCATGATGACTGTCTTGCAGAGCAGCGAACTAAGGAAGCATTCGCTGGTGCGTCTTAACGACCTGTTACTAACGTAGCGGGTTGGGTACCGCTTTCTCTGGTCAACCTAGCTTGTCTAGCTTGCGCTTTCTCAGCTCCGTCCTTCAGCGCGGGATAGTTGACTACCAATAAAGTTGAAACAGGGAATTTAGGAGCCTAAGGTTTTTTGGGATTACGTAGTCCGTCTAAAATAAGTTCGCGGTTAAAATAACATTCGGCTTCATCAAAAATTGCTGCCTGATAGATCAGCTTTACGTCAGCGCTAAGGTCTTGCTGGTCTAGTTCGGCCAACTTAGTTTTGATTGTTTGTAATTCATCTGCTTCAGGAATTTCAAAACTACCGCGATAGGTTTCTTTTTTAGTCACTAAGACCCAGCTGTAGCTGGTCCCTGGTTTTATATTATCAATCCACAAAGGTCGCCCGGCCAAATAGGAGGGTAATTTCACAATTTGTCCTGAGTCTTCAACTTTCACTGTCAAATTAACCAAACCGTCCTGGCTAACTGCATTCAAATCAAACTTGACTTTATCATCCACGATGAAGACTTTTCCAGTTGGTGTCCCTGCTGGCGGTGGTGTTTCGAAGCGCTTTCCTCCGGTTGATTTAGTATCTAGTAATGCAAGCCAAACCGTCTTTAGAGATTTCGCGGATAAGCCTTTCACTGTTTTACAAACATTAGCTTTAGTCAGCTCTTTCGACAGAGTCTCGGTTCTGGGTGAATTCGATTTTTGTAATGGCATCTGACAATCTTCAGCAAAAACATTCCCCATACAAGTTGTCATGACCAACAGGGTAAAAGCGATATTTTTTTTCATTGTCTTAGGCATTCATCAAGAGAAACCAATCAAATTTTCAACATTTCTAAGCTAATGCGTTATTATAAAAACATAAATTTCATTGAAATTACAATAATTCCCCAAAAAATAAGTGAGCGTAACCAACTGAAAAAGTAACCCAATTTGACCGCGCTGGTATTGTATTTTCTGTACTGCTGCTTAGGTGACGCTTCAGGAATCATCTTGAATGGAAGAAGTTTTTTTATCGCGTGCATAACGCGTATCCGCGACATCACTTGGTAGTCTTTGAGCGATCTCCTTTTTAGATCAAATAGTTTCGCTAGTACGCCAACGACGAGACACATACCTAGTCCTAGGATTACAAACGCCGACGAGTATCCAGCGACTGTGGAAAATTGAATCCAGTTATTGTTGATGGCAACAGCCAGCATAGTACACAGTACAGTACTTAATATAGTGGAAAGGACTAACCTATGCGTAAATTTACCTTGTTCTTTCCCTGTTTCGTTTTCGATTACATTTTTTTCTTGCACATTACTTTTGTCTTTATTTTTTCTCTCTCGCTCTTCATTTTCCTCAAGTAACTTTTGGATTTGTTCTATCGGAGCAGAGACAAAACCATCAAACAAAATTGAAATTGCCATCAGGAGTGGCGCCAACATAATATTTATTTCGAGAAAAAAATAAACTGATGCAAAAATAAAGTAAATCACTAATAACAAATAAATCACGATAAACGAAACGATGACAACGGTGCCAATCGCCGTTCTTAAATTACCGCGACTTAGTTTACGTATTTGCATATCGAACCGCGTTGCGATCACGTAGCCCTTCCAGAATTGTCCTACCACCCAGGCAAAACAAAAGGCGATCCCCATATCTATCATCAAACCCAAGGCCGGCGGAAAACTCTTGATTGGATGCTCAAGGCTAACAAACCGCGCACCATGAATGATAACCCCAGCTAATTTTCCTAGCGGCGTTAAGTAAGTATCGTCCCGACCCCAGTCTCCACCAAAGAAGACTGGATTTTGGCCCCAGTTAGAAGCCTCACTAAATTCCTGACTTCCTAGATCAAACACAGCCAATTGCTTTTGAACTGCCGAAAAATTGATTGGTGACGTTTCAAATGATTCTTCTATCTTTTCATCGTCTGTTTTCAGCCATGGGTTATCTTGAGCACCCCTTGCACTCTGGACGATCATGCATACATAAAAATTAAATCCATTATGCAATTGTTCCGCAAAGCGGGATTGCAGAATTTCGTCTTCACCAATAAATTGTTCATTGACCATACCAAGCGACTTATCTAAGCTTCCATCGCCAAAATGGACTCCCTTGGCGCAACGCTCTAACATCCACGCGTGTTTGGGTTTTTTTAAGTCACCCTTGACCCCATAGGGAGTTAAAATCACGATCCGCTTGGCTTCTCGGTCAAGTAAGTCATCCAAAGATGTTTGACAGGCTTTATCTTCGCTATTTGGTTTGGTTAATGGGGAGAGATCGAAATCAATGGCAAGTCGTTGCGTTCCTTTAGCAAGAATAGCGGCAATATCCTGCCGCATCACACAACGGTCTAACGGCCTTTTTTCGCCATAATTATTGAAGAAGCGCTCTTCGCCGATTGTCACAACAATCGGTGTGTGAGTGTTAATGCTGACGTCAGGTGCATCATTCTGGGCAGCCATACCTGCGACTAATAACCAAGAAAATTTTATAAAAATTTTTAGAAGCCCGATATGCTCAAAAATTCCTGCCAAGGCTGCACTGAAAAGCACGGATTTCCACTGGTCTAATACAAAATATAAAACATGTCTGCAGAAAATTGTAGACATCAAAAATATCTTTTTAGGTGTCATTCTTATGTTTATTTATCAATATTTCAAATAAAGAGAAAAACACTTACATTCTCGGCCATCAGCGCAATAGTAAATGAACGCTCGGGGTTCGAGTTTGAAATGAAATACCTAGTGATTAATTGCAAATTTTCGGTTAATTATTCAAATCAAATAATACTCAAGATCGTTGTAGAAACTTATATATTCCCAAACAATAGAAGCGATTTTTTATTAAAAAAAAGTAATTGTTGTTTTTTCATTGAAGTATTTTTATCTTTTTACATTTCAGTACAGGCATATATGAAATTTGGGTTGATTAGAAACAACGGATAGCGCTTTCTGTGTCCCGCTCTCGATGTTAAAGAAGTGTAATTCCGGCTTGAAATGATAGGCCAACTTGACGTCCTCCCCCACCTCAGCCGTGCGGCTGCTGCTTACACAGAAAGGAAGGGGATTCCTGCTACCAGCGTCGCTCGTCCTCGACGGAGAATGTTCTTAGCTGCATTGCGATCACGATCATGCATCGTGCCGCAGTGCGGACAAGTCCATTCTCTTATTCCAAGATCTTTCAGTCCTTTCGGGCCGCTGCGTGCAAAACACGCAGAACAGTCTTGGGTAGAATACGCTTCGTTGACTTCTTCAAACCATACGCCTGCGTCATCGCATTTGTAAGACAGCATGGTTCTGAATTGTGACCAGCCTGCATCCAAGACCGATTTCGACATCTTGGTCTTCACCAGACTACTCGCATTCACGTTTCCCACGAAGATCGCACCATAGCGTCTGACTAGCTTGGTGCTTAGTTGGTGATGATGATCCTTACGCCGGTTGGCAATCTTGGCATGGATCGATTTAACCAGGCGCTTCTTCTTAGCCCGTTGTGCCATACCTAATTTGACCTCGGCGCCACGGTAATACTTCTGTGCCTCGACATTGTCCAGAACTGGATCAGAGAAACCGGCAAAGTCTTTTAATCCCAGATCGATGCCCACGTCAGCCTTACCTTCGACAGGGGCCTGCCTGGCTACTTTCACGGTGATATTGATGTACCAGCGACCTCGGGCATCCTCAGAGAGATTACCGGCACCCAATTGGTATTGTGAAAGGCCGTAGCTATCCCACAAGCACAAAGGCGTATCGATACCGGACATCCAGAGTTGACCGTTACGGTAGCTTAGTGCTGACGCTTTAAAAGGGATCCAGCCTAGTGATCGCTTGTTCCCGCGAGAGACACGCCAGCGTAGTTTAATCTTTTTGAATTGCTTACGGCGGGTGGCGTATTCTTCGGAGATCGCCTGGATAGTCTGCGAGTGAAGTGGGATACCTTCTTTGCCAGCGCCTTTGGTGAACGGGGCAAAGTCGTAACCAGAAAGCAAACGCTTCTCGCGACGCCACACTTGCTGCTGCAGGTCATTGCAGTAATTCCAGACCTGATTGGCCCACATCGCACGATCGCGCAATACGGCAGCGTGTTTGTCTTTGATACGCAAGCGGAGTACTCGCGTATTGAGAACGGGTTTATTAGGGGGCGTTGAACTATCTCTGGGCATGGAATTGCTGATGACTGTATATATAATCAGTATATCGTTTAACGACCAAAAAGCAATGAGGCTGACGCCTCCCGCGCTGATATCACCGCCCTGAAGGACCGTGTTTTACGCGCTATCTGGATAAATTTCACATTGTAAAATCTGAATAGCTTTTGCTTTGGACTTCCCCTAGTTTAGTAGACGTTTCATAATGTCGAAACTAAGAAGGGGAAAATCCAAATGGGAAATAATCGTTAGTTACACAACAGAATTTAAGATAGAAGCGGTTAAGCAGATTGATGAACGTGGGCACAGCGTTGTCGATGTTTCCAAGCGATTGGGCGTTTCAGATAAGAGTCTTTATCTCTGGGTGAAGCAATACGAAACGCCATCCAATCCAGCTAAGCAATATAACGCTGATGCACTCAAGTTAGAAGTGACTCGACTTAAGGCCGAATTAAAGCGTACAACAGAGCAGCGCGACATCTTAAAAAAGGCCGCGGCAGGTTCGACCGGTCATCGCAACAGTTCTGTTTTAATGGCATATTCAAGTACAATCAACCGCCAAAAACTGGTCGGCCTGGATTATCACCTCAAGAGAAGTCAGAGTTTTGGAATCGTTAGAAATATGGGCAATCACTGAGTGAGATTGGCCGCGCTTGGTAAGCATGCCGGCTCAATTCATACCGTCCTGTCCGCTAATGGTGGAATATTACCTAGGGTACGCGTTCGAAGACCTAACGCACTCACTATTACGGAGCGCGAAGAGATCTCCCGCGATTTAGCGCAAGGGATTTCCCTACGTGCCATTGCTAATCGACTGGGGCGGTCACCCTCAACGATAAGTCGAGAGATCCAGCGAAATGGAGGGACTGATACCCGTTGAGCTACCGGCATCTGGAGGAAATGATGGAAGAGCGCGGCGTGTCGGTCGATCACTCATCAATCAACCGCTGGGCTATCCGCTTCCTGCCGCTCATCGAAAAGATGGCGCGCAGATATAAGAGCCCGGTTGGTGGCAGCTGGCGTATGGATGAGACATACATCAAGGTGAAAAGCGCTTGGAAATATCTCAACCGCACCGTGGATAAGCAGGGCATGACCGTGGACTTCTTGCTGACAGCCAAACGCGACATGGCTGCGGCAAAGCGCTTTTTTAACAGAGCGATGGGAGCGAACGGTGATCCTGACAAGGTCGCAATGGATAAGAGCGGAGCCAACAAGGCTGCCATTGATGCGATCAATATTGGCCGTGTTCAGCCTATCGTTGTGCGCCAGGTCAAGTACCTCAACAACATCGTTGAGCAGGACCACCGCGGCATCAAGCGGATAACCAAACCGATGCTTAACTTCAAATCTTTTCGATCGGCCAGCGCAGTGCTCGCTGGTATCGAGTTCATGCACAAGATTCGAAAAGGTCAGTTTAACACTGATGGTCTTGCGGACCTGTCATTTGCGCCACAATTCTATGCACTGGTAGGATAGGTCCGTCCAGCGTAAAGGTACACCCTCGTCGAGTTGGCAAGAGCTGGTCTCAGCTAAACAACGCGACAGAACCTCCCGTTTGCCGCTCAGAATCAGCCGCAATGCAATGATCGACAAAATGCTCACCAAGTGGAGTAGCAAATTTTGAGATAAACATTCTTCATCAAGAGCGACGATGAATTTCCTGCCCGGTACGTTCATGCAAAAGCCCACGGATACAACCAATCAGTAAATATAATCCGTAGAGACCACAGAGGGTCTGCAAACTCAGAATGCCTATCGCTAATAAACTCATGTTCATATCATTTTCCCTGAAAACACATTTGCTTACTAAAAGAATAGCGTAGGCGAAATTCAGCCAAAGTCTAAGGCTATTTTTTGTAGAACGCACCCAATTAACTTCGAATTCAGTTTACTCGTCGTAGCTTAGCTTAATTCGGCTAACACTCTACATCACCAGCACTGCCCTCCCCTCCCCAACAGTTTTTCTCATCGTATTCTTTCTTATTTCGCCCGTTGATATCTGCTTTTTCAATGAGATTTGCACTGTTGGGATAAGCATCCAATTCCGAAGCAATTATTCAATTTTCTCCAATTTGACAAGACTCTTTTGTATGAGACTCTAGCGTTGTTGAGGTATCGATTTCAATGGGAAATCTTTGAAATGAATGACCTCAATAGAACTAGCAGCCTCCATCTTTACATCGACCTGCCATCACTGTGCACTAGGCAATGAAGCCATCGTTGTGTTCAACGAGTTTAATTTAGGAGAAGAACCGTGCTGACATTAGCAAAACGTATTTTAGTATTTAGTTGGAAATTATTTTGTGCGATTTTTATTGGGGCATGGCAAGCATCAGAGGTCGCCCATGCGCGAGTTCAAGAGCCTGGATGGAAAGGCTTCTGGCGCTATACCCTTCGTGCCTATTTTTCACCTTTAGGGGGCGCGATAGAGGGCGTCAAGAAACAATGGAAACGAGAACTCTGAGATCTTGTTATCCGTGATTCGACAGTTAACTAATGGAGTTAAACAATGCGCATAGTCAATGGCTGGATAGAGTTTGAAGAACAAGAGCAAGCGCTCTGGGAAACTTTACTTGAACGCAAACTCGGCGCAATAACGCCGGTCTTATTACGTGAATTGGGGGAAAGTCGTGTTAGGGAGCTCGTCGATGATGGCTACCTTATTTGGGCCAGAATGGCGGCGCAACACATAAATGACATACCTTGCTCTCATCTGCAATAATTCTTTTGGGTCTCATTTGCCGTCCTAGTTCCCGCAGGGGAATGTAGGACGTCAATCATTGATACAACTACTTTTTACCAAACAGCGCTGAAATGCCCCGTCGTTCAGGGCGGGGATGTAAAGCGGGAGTCTTGCCCCCTTAAATACCCCCTGCTATACTGATTTTTTGTACAGTATTTTATCATTAATTTTCTTTTCGAAAGACCACCCTGTCCGAAGCCATGGCTACCGTCGCCGTTCCTAAAAAGCCTTCGCGCAAAGCGTTGGCCAAGGTGCGCACGGCTGCAGGACTGACAACGCGGGTGCTTCGGTTACGCCTTAAAGACAAGCACGCTAAGGACTTGCGGGCCCTGGCCAGCGAAGTGAACTTTGTCTGGAACTACGTCAACGACCTGAGCTATAAGGTGCTTCGACGGGAGCACCGGTTCCTAAGTGCGTACGACTTGAGTGCTTATACCTCCGGCGCCACCAAGGAAGGATTGTCCTTACATTCGCAGACCGTGCAAGCGGTCAACGATGAGTTCGTAACGCGTCGCAAACAGTGTAAGAAAGCCAAGTTACGCTGGCGCGTTTCCAATCCAAAGCGTTCTAACTACAGCCTGGGCTGGATACCCTTTAAAAAGAGTGCGATTACCTACCGAAACGGACAGCTACACCTGGCCGGTAAACCGCTGTCCCTATGGGACAGCTATGGACTGGGCCAGTATGAGTTGGGCGCCGGTAGCGTCTCAGAGGACGCGCGCGGCCGCTGGTACATCAACTTGACGGTCCAAGTAAAGAAAGCCACCCCGACCGAGGGCAAGGGTGCTATTGGCATTGACTTAGGGCTAAAGAACATCGTGGTAACGTCCGAAGGAGAACCCGTCGAAGCCCCTAGGTTCTACCGCAAGGAAGAGCTGAGCCTCGCCTCGGCGCAGCGCGCCGGCAAGAAGCGCCGCGTAGCGGCACTCCATGCCAAAATTAGAAATCGCAGGAAGGACTTCTTACATAAATTAAGTCGCCAGCTCGTCAATGCGTGTGGCGCAATCTTCGTGGGTAACGTGAGCGCGTCTACCCTGGCTCAGACACCGATGGCTAAATCGGTGCTGGATGCTGGGTGGTCAATGTTCCGTACGATGGTCTCCTATAAAAGCGATGACGCTGGAGGCTGGTACTTGGAAATCGACGAAGCATATTCAACCCAAACCTGTTCTGCGTGCTTCGCACGCAGCGGACCGAGAGGTCTGGAAGGTCTTGGAATAAGAGGATGGGTGTGCAGTAACTGTGGCGCGGTGCATCATCGCGATACGAATTCTGCACAGATTATTCTCGCGCGCGGACATGCGCGTCTCGCAGGAGGAATCCCCTTCCTTTCCGCTTAAGCGGCGGCCGCAGGGCCGAGGTGGGGGAGGATGTCAATCGATAGTTTAATTAATAATTTCGTTCAAGTACTACACAGTCAGTGTCAGCCTCGGCATCAATGCTTTGACTTGCAATTTCAGATGTTTATCCCATCCTGGAGAAAAAAATGAATGTTTTCATCGACACGGAATTTATCGACTTGCTGGAACCGATCCTAATCAGTATCGGCATAGTCACTGACATAGGTGAGGAATTTTACGCAGAAGTTCCCTACCCTGATGACAAGTGCACACCATTCGTCCGCGAAGCAGTATTGCCGCAATTGGGTCGGAATCCAGACTTCTATTGTGGTGTTTCAGACCTTAATATAAAACTCCTGCAATGGCTACAACGGGTCCGCAGAGAGGATGAGACGGTTTATCTTTGTTTTGATTACATAACTGACTGGGATTTATTTTTGGATTCAATACAATTCAGAATTACTCCATGGATGCAAGGAAAATTGATCAACGCAGATATTGACGAAATTGCTTTATATGAATTTTACAAAGAGACAGGCCTGTCCATGCATCACGCTTTAAATGATGCTATGGCAAACAAATTTGCTTATCGCCCAGCGATAGTGAAAGGAAATTGAGCTGAGAGGAATAAAAAGTGTTCGGAAAAACTAGTGTAGAAAATTGCCCGAGAAGGTTACCAAAAATACTTTGAGTGCGATACGTGAATTAAAAGCTAGTATGGTTTCCTCGCAAGTACATGCTCGGGTTCGAAAAAACCAATTCTGTAAAACTTAATTTGAAGGACTCGCCAACCTGGCGCGCTAAAAGGCCTCCCTGCTATTGCGGCCAATTTTGGTCCGCCGCTGACCTTATCTTCGGACACGCAAAAATATTCCGGATGCAAATAACGATTCTGATCCTGAAGGACAGACTTTGTCCAAAGCTAAGCAGTTTTACAGCTTGGCCTTTTAATTTTTTTTACGACATTTCCACTTTCCCCGCAAGTTTTTACCTTGTCACGAAAAATTGTATTTTAAGTAGACGTTTCCCCATCGACAGCGGTCTCAAAAAATAGCGGAAAATAGTTATCCAAATGGAATGCTGGCGATGCCGCGTCGATGATTAAAAATTCCTTAAAGAAATTATTTACTTTTAAAATAATTCTCCACACACCAAGGATTAAAAACTTTCAAGTTTTTGTTTTGCAATCGCACATACCATTTGTGTCATTGCAGCCACCACACCAAAACGAGCAGGCGAGCGATCCGACGTGGTGCACTGCAGGAACCTTATCCCTGTACACCCCAAATCATCGGCGCCATACTAAAAAAGCACACTCGTGCAGTACCCCAAAAAAAATAGACGGAGACACCTAATGAATTATAAGAACTTGTGGGCGCGAGTGAGCGTCTTGGCAGGAGTCATCATGCTCCTGGCCAGTTGCGGCGGTAGCGGGGACAGCAATCAGGCCCCTCTTGAAGTCAAGGTGCTATCGACGCGGGCCGATATGGTCAGCGGCGGCGAAGCCTTCGTGGAAATCGTCACACCAGCTGGCGTTACCGCAACCAACCTGACGGTCGAGCTCAATGGCGCTAACATCACCAGCCAATTCGACGTGCGCGCCGACGGCCGGCGCACCGGTGTGGTAACCGGCCTTATGGTCGGTGATAACACGATCGTAGCCAAAGCTAGCAATGCCGCCCAGGCCAGCCTAGCCGTGAAGAACTTTCCGATCGGCGGACCGATCATTTCGGGTCCGCAGATTCAACCGTGGATCTGCGCTGCACCAACTGCCTCGGCAGAAACCGCTACTAGCCCGGCAATTAACGCCAGCGGCCTGTCAACGGCGGCCGTTGATGCACAATGCAATATCAAAACTGAGTACAAGCTCTGGTACAAGTCGATCATGGCCGGCTGCACCAATACGCTGCCAGACCCGGTGCCGATGACCTCTGCGGCGGCCAACAGCTGCTTCAAGCCCTATGATCCGAGCGCCGCAGCGCCGGCCGACCTTGCCACCACCACCACCGATACCGGACTTAAAGTACCGTACGTAGTGCGCGTCGAGCGCGGGACACTGAATCGCGGTATCTACGACATCGCCGTCCTGTTCGATGCTAACAAGCCATGGACGCCGTATGCACCACAGGCGGGCTGGAACGGCAAAGTACTGTACACGTTTGGCTCGAGTACCGGTCAACCCCGTCGCCAGTTCCGCTCAAACCAGACGTGGCCGACCGAAGAGGCTGCGATCTCACGAGGCTTCGCTGTAGCATTAAACAGCCTGACTGACTCGGCACTCAACTCGAACCGGGTCATGATGAGCGAAACCGTGATGATGATGAAAGAAAAAATCATCAAAAACTACGGACTGATCAAGTTCACGATCAGCAATGGCTGCTCGGGTGGCTCAATCAACCAGCTGACCAACGGCTCCATCAATCCCGGGCTCATCGACGGTATCCTGCCGACCTGTACCTACCCGGATTCGCAGACCACCGGCCTCGAAGTAGCGGACTGCCAGTTGCTCGTCAATGCGTATAACTCCTCCCAATGGAAAGGTTTAAACGCTGGCTTGCCACAAACCGTTATCGATGCGAAGAAAGCCGCTATCAATGGCCATATGGATCAGACCGGTTGTCATGCATGGTTTAACCTATTTTCTAGCAGCGACATTCCCGGTAACTACGTGCAGAAAGTCGTCGCCAACAGCAACGGTGACGTGATCCCGCTGGGCGCCTCGAAAAATAATTGTCAATTGCTGGCCAAGGATGTATACGATCCAGTCACCAATCCGACCGGCATCCGTTGCGGTAGCCAAGACGCTTCCGTTGCCATCTGGGGTAAGGCCACCGGCTCGACCCGTGCACGCGACACCCGTGACAATACTGGTATCCAGTATGGTTTGAGGGCATTCCAGTCAAATGCCATCAGCGCCGAGGAATTCGTGACCTTGAACGAAGTCATCGGTGGCACCGACGGCGACCTGAACGCCACGTCTGCCCGCAGTTCAGGCGATCCGGAAGCACTGGCCATCGCCTACAAGGCCGGGATCGTTTCCAGCGGCAAGCAGCTCGCCAAGACGGCCATCCTCGACCTACGCGGCTTCGACGACTCGATCTTGCCAGGCAACGTGCCGCCGAATAATTTAGTCAATGTCACGATCTTCGGTATCCACCATATCTGGAGGAGCTTCTCTCTGCGCGATCGTCTCGACCAGGCCAATGGCAGTCACGGCAATCTGGTGTTGTGGCGCTTCGGCACCGGCCTTGTGGCGCCTAACGCTTCCGGTCTAACGCTTGCGGCATTCCTCGAGATGGATAAGTGGATGACGGCGGTCAAGGCCGACACCAGTTCAAAGACGATCGACCAAAAGATCCTCGCTGCCAAACCTGCTACCACGGTAGACTTCTGCTACCTCAGCAGTGATACTGGCTTCACAAACAAGGTGACCGACGCGGCGGTCTGTAATGCCGACAAGTTCCTCGCCACTCACTCTTCGCCACGCCAGGTCGCGGGCGGTTCGGTATCGGAAAACATCCTGAAGTGCCAACTCAAGCCACTCGACACCGCCGACTATGCACCGGCAACTGTTAGCGCGACGCAACTAGGACGCCTCAAGACCGTGTTCGCCTCGGGGGTGTGTGACTGGAGCAAGCCGGGCGTTGGCCAGCAGGATGCAGTCAGTCCTCTGACCTTCGCCACGACGCCGGGCGGCGCTCCGATTCCTGCGGCACCGGTGTCGAAGCCCCTGTAAGCGAGGCCACTATCGCACATGTTCCCGCCCACCCTAAGGTGGATGCCACCCGATAGTAGAAATCAAAACACCCTTCTCGCAGGGTGTTTTTTTGGCCGAACGGTTTCTCGAATTGATGGACGGTATCGACTAGCAATCAATCGAGACTCTGATATTGTTGCATCCTAGCCGGCAGCTCATTCAATTCGTACCCACCGAACAGGGTTCTTTCTTAATAGCGAACCCAAGGCGGCGTTCGCTCTTCTTTAAACAGAGTAGATATTTTCCCAACGCTTGACGTCCTCCCCCCACCTCAGCCGTTCGGCTGCTGCTTACACAAAAAGGAAGGGGATTCCTGCTACCAGCGTCTTACGTCTGCTACTGAGAATATTCTTGTCCGCATTACGATCACGATCATGTGTCGTGCCGCACTGCGGACAAGCCCGCACTGAATATTATCGTTCGCATATTTGCATCGACATATAGCCTCTTTCGGCACCGATTCCCGTCTACACGCTAACTAAACATCCAGACGGCCCGACTTTGAACATTATTTTTGACGTCCTCCCCCACCTCAGCCTTGCGTCTGCTGCTCACACAGAAAGGAAGGGGATTCCTGCTACCAGCGTCGCTCGTCCTCGATGGAGAATGTTCTTAGCTGCATTGCGATCACGATCATGCATCGTGCCGCAGTGCGGACAAGTCCATTCTCTTATTCCAAGATCTTTCAGTCCTTTCGGGCCGCTGCGTGCAAAACACGCAGAACAGTCTTGGGTAGAATACGCTTCGTTGACTTCTTCATGTCAATCAGCGCGGGAAATTTTCCACTTTTTGTAAAATTCAGAACTATGGAAATATTTAACAATTCAGACACGACGGCCCTCTTGACAGATATATCCGGAAAACTCGCGTGCTGACACATGGTAAAAGTATGACGCTGTTTGACTGCCAGGAATATTCTCCGTCGTGGACGTGCGACGCTGGTAGCAGGAATCCCCTTCCTTTCTGTAAGCAGCAGCAGCACGGCTGAGGTGGGGGAGGACGTCAATTATAAAAGCTATGCGAATAAATCAAAATTAGGATTAGCCGTTGCATCCACGCCTGCCGCCTTCTTCATTACAACTGATTTCTTAGGCTTGGGAGCGGGTGCTGCGGCCATCAACTCAGGATCGAATCCCTGCAAAAATGTTCTTGCAAATTCAGGATCAGTGCACCCAAGCCAATCGTCGTATTCACTTCGCGGTATGATCACAAGTTGTCGCTTTTCTTCCCCGTTTTTATGGAATCGCTTCATCAACGAATGCTCATCTGCGTTGATCGTCAGTTGGGTGAATGCATAGGCGGTGGTGCCATCCGTTTCTTCCCATTCCCGGTAGATACCAGCGACCGCAAACGCTGACTCGGGGTCGATTTGTTTTAGGTGCAATAAGTGACGGTAGGAGATCGAGCACTGGCGTGGGGGTAGTTCTGTAAGTCAA
>NZ_JASJXN010000052.1:0-23900 GCF_035018705.1 Undibacterium sp. RTI2.2
ATTCAGAACAATGCCGAGTTGGAATCCAAACTGACGGCAGTGGCGGCCACGCCGAATCAACCGGAAGTGCACTTACGCCCGAACAAGCTGGTACCGTACAAAGCGGTGGCACATGTGATGGCCGAGGCGCAACGACTGGGCGTCAATAAGATCGGTATGGTTGGTAATGAGCAGTTCTTGAAGTGATGCGTTAAAAATTGCTCGAAAAATCACTTTGATGACAGCTTAAAGCTAGATCAAATAAAAAAGGCTCCAATTGGAGCCTTTTTTACGACTACTGATATGACTTTATGGCCTATCGCTAGCCTGGTAATATTATTTTGAAACTTGCTCTGCCTGTTCCGATCCAGCTTCGGGCGCGATACTGGTGATCTCTAATTTTTTGCAATGAGGACATGACTTTCCCGGCACATACCATGAGGAAAGCTGCTCTCGTGGTTTTACCACGGCTCGGCATGCATAGCATTGTTCGGTATCTGTCGCTTCTAACTGTGGATTAAGTGCAGTTCTATAATCGAAGACAAAGCAGTCGCCGTGATAATGCGCGCCACCAACTTCTTCAAAATATTTCAAAATGCCACCTTCAAGCTGATAGACATTATCAAATCCTACATTTTGCATGTGAATAGCGGCTTTTTCGCAGCGAATTCCACCTGTGCAAAAGGTAACGACAGTCTTGTCGTTGAATGCATCACGATTTGCTTCAATCACCGCCGGGAATTCAGTAAACTTTGTAATACGATAATTAATTGTATTATCGAAACTACCGACATCTACTTCAAAGTCGTTGCGGGTATCAACCATTACGACGGTTTTGCCTTGATCGTCATGGCCTTGGTCTAGCCAGCGTTTAAGTGTCTGCGCATCCACCGCTGGGGCGCGACCAAGTTCTGGCTTAATCAGCGGCATGCGCATTGTGATGATTTCTGCTTTTAGCTTGATTAATAATTTGGTGAACGGCTGCGTCGCAGAGAGGCTTTCCTTTGCCACAATATCGGCAAAGCGCGGATCAGTACGTAGCCAGTCCATGTAGGCATCAATCTCATGGCGCAAGCCCGCCAAGAACATATTGATACCTTCTGGTGTCAATAAAACGGTACCTTTGAGCTTGAGTTCCTGGCATTTAGCGATAAATTCTGGACGTTTTTCAGCAGTATCGCTAAAGGTAATAAATTTATAAGCCGAGATGTTAACGTAAGGCAGGTCAGGCGAATTAGGACTTGCCAAAGTAGAAGTTGCAGACGACATGGAATAGTTTCAGTAAGTCATTGATTTGGCAGCATTATAAACTTTTCTGCTAGTGATTTTCCAGTTTTGCTCATTAAAACTAGAAAACCAAACCCTGATTTTGACTGCACAGAAATCGTTTTCCCTTCGCCAGCACGGTAAAATACGGGAATGACTAATGAACTAACTCTTCCCCAAGATTCAAGCCTTGCTATTGCTGCAACTGTTGATTCCGCTGCCGTGTTGATTGCTACACCCGCTACAACATTAGCCCCAGCATCAGCCTCATATCAAGACACTTTTCCTCAATTTGTACATTTACGTTTGCATTCGGAATATTCGATTGTCGATGGCTTGGTGCGTATTGATGATGTCCTCAAAGCGGCGCTCAAAGACAAGCAGCCTGCATTAGCGATCACTGATTTAGCTAACTTGTTCGCGATGGTCAAGTTTTACAAAGGTGCTCGCAGTAAAGGTATTAAACCGATTGCAGGTTGCGATACATGGATTACGAATGATGCAGACCGGGATAAACCATCGCGCTTGTTGTTGCTGGTAAAAAATCGTAAGGGATATTTGCAGTTATGCGAGTTGTTAGCGCAAGCTTGGTTGAGCAATCAACATCGTGGCCGTGCAGAAATTCGTTTTGAATGGTTGCAGGCATTATTTGAAGCAGATCAGAAAACAGGTGAGCAACCAGGCTTAATCGTTCTATCCGGCGCTCATTTTGGCGATGTTGGCATCGCGATTGATAATGGTAATTTAGATGCGGCTGAAGCCAACGCTCAACGTTGGGCGACTATTTTCCCTAATCACTTTTATATTGAAATTCAGCGTGCAGGGCAGCCGAATATGGAGGCGCATGTACGTCAAGCGCTTGCATTAGCAACTAAATTACGCTTGCCAGTTGTTGCCACTCATCCTATTCAGTTCATCAACAAAGAAGACTTTGTTGCCCATGAGGCGCGTACCTGTATCGCAGAGGGTGATATGTTGGCCAATGCTCGTCGCGTGCGCCGCTTTAATGATCAGCAATGCTTTAAAACGCAGGCCGAAATGCTTGAGTTATTTGCCGATCTGCCGGGTGCCTTACAGAATGCAGTTGAGATCGCCAAACGCTGTAATTTGACTTTGGAATTAGGTAAGCCAAAGTTGCCAGATTTCCCTACGCCGGATGGCATGACGATCAATGATTTTTTGGTCGCAGAGGTTGAAAAAGGATTAGAGGTAAGACTGGCGCAACTTTATCCCGATGTGGAAAAGCGCGAGTTACAAAGAGAACGCTACGAATCTCGCCTGAAGTTTGAGACTGATACGATTATCAAGATGGGCTTCCCGGGGTATTTCTTGATTGTTGCCGACTTTATTCAATGGGCAAAAAATAATGGCGTACCAGTTGGTCCAGGCCGTGGATCAGGTGCTGGTTCATTGGTCGCGTATTCCTTGTTGATTACCGATCTGGATCCACTTGAATACAATTTGCTGTTCGAGCGTTTCTTAAATCCAGAACGGGTATCGATGCCCGATTTTGATATTGATTTTTGCCAAGAAGGGCGTGATCGCGTCATTCAATATGTGAAAGATCGATATGGAAAAGAGGCGGTATCGCAGATCGCAACCTTCGGCACCATGGCCGCAAAAGGTGCAATCCGTGACGTTGGTCGTGTACTCGATTTTGGCTATATGTTTTGCGATGGCATTTCAAAACTGATCCCGTTTAAACCTGGCAAACAAGTCACCATTGCCGAGGCGATTATTGAAGAGCCAATGCTGGCCGAGCGGCAGGAAAACGAAGAAGAAGTCAAAACACTGCTCGATCTGGCACAACAAGTCGAAGGTATTACCCGCAATATTGGTATGCATGCCGGTGGTGTTTTAATTGCTCCTGGCAAGCTCACAGATTTTTGCCCTTTGTACACGCAAGGTGGCGATTCTGGTGTGGTATCGCAATACGACAAAGATGATGTCGAAGCTGTTGGCCTGGTGAAGTTCGACTTTTTAGGTTTGACTACACTGACGATTTTGGATCGTGCCGTTCGCTACATCAAAATGTTAGACCCAGCGATGGCCGATTTTGATCTGGCTAAATTGCCACTGAATGACAGACCGTCTTATGAGTTATTAACCAAAGCGAAAACTGTTGCCGTATTCCAGCTAGAAAGCCGTGGCATGCAAGGCATGTTAAAGGATGCGCGTCCGGATCGGTTTGAAGACATTATCGCTCTGGTGGCTTTATACCGCCCTGGTCCTATGGACCTTATTCCTGATTTTTGTAAGCGTAAGCATGGTGAGAAGTTTGATTATCCTGATCCGCGTACCGAAGGCATTTTGTCCGAAACCTACGGCATCATGGTGTATCAAGAGCAGGTAATGCAGATGGCGCAGGTCGTCGGCGGTTACTCACTCGGTGGCGCCGATTTGTTGCGTCGCGCGATGGGTAAAAAGAAAGCGGAAGAAATGGCGGAGCATCGTCAGATTTTCCGTGATGGTGCCGCTAAAGACGGTTTGCCGCAATCCAAAGCCGACGAGATTTTCGATTTGATGGAAAAGTTTGCCGGCTACGGATTTAACAAATCTCATGCTGCGGCTTATGCCTTGTTGTCTTATCACACGGCTTATCTCAAAGCACATCATCCTGCCGCGTTTATGGCAGCCAACTTGTCGCTGGCAATGGATGACACCGACAAGATTAAAATTTTGGTGGAAGATACGCTGGATGTCTGCAAATTGACTTTGCTGCCGCCAAATATTAACCAATCAGATTATCGCTTTATTCCTGTTGGTGAGCCGGGTAAAAAAGCAATGCAGATTCGCTACGGTCTGGGTGCTGTAAAAGGCTCAGGACAAAACGCGATTGAAAGCATTGTTGCCGCCCGCACTGCTGGCGGACCCTTTGTCAGTTTGTTTGACTTTGCCAAGCGTGTAGACAAACGCCAAGTGAATCGCCGTACGTTTGAATCATTGATACGCGCTGGTGCAATGGACAGTCTGGGCAAAGATCGTGCAGTTTTATTAGCGACCGTGCCGCTGGCAATGGAAGCTGCAGAACAGGCAGAAGCCGAGATTAATCAGGTGAGTTTATTTGGCGATCATGAAGACATGATACCGCCACCAGAGTATGTCAAGGCGGAGCATTGGTCTGATAAGCAGCGCTTGATGGAAGAGAAATTAGCACTTGGCTTTTATCTGTCTGGTCATTTGTTTGATGCCTATGCACCGGAGGTTCGGCAGTTTATCAAAACCACTTTGTTGAAGTTGGAACCTTCACGCGATTTGCGTTTGATTGGCGGTGTGATAGCTGCTTTGCGTACCCAGATGACACAACGCGGCAAGATATTAATCGTCACCTTAGATGATGGCACTGCCACCGTCGATGTAACGGTTTATAGCGAAATGTTGGATGAGTGTAAAAACTTATTTAAAGAAGATGAGTTCTTAGCTGTATTCGGTAAAGTATCAGAAGATAGATTCTCTGGTGGACTTAGAATCACTGCTGAAAAAGTGATGGATATCGGCAGGGCGCGTGTAGAGTTTTCGCAAGGCTTATGTTTGTCATTAGACGCAGGTGCTGATCTGAAGAAATTACAAGACATACTCAAACCTAGTCTTAATCCAGCGGGCTGCCCGGTTTTGATCCGCTATCGAAATAAAGAGTCATGTGCCGAATTATATTTATCTGATCAATGGCGAGTCAGTCCAGACGATCATTTACGACAAAAATTAGGTGAGTGGTTATCGCCGGACAAAGTGCAGATTGAATATGCCTGATCAACTATCTAATTCTCATATCGAACCAGCGATTACTATGGACATTACTGAGTCATCTTCTGGGTGGCGCTTAGCAATGCCGCAACAAATATTAGCCTGTCTTCCACTGACTTTATTTTTTCCAGTCGGTGTGATGTATCTCGGCGTTTTATTGTTTTATATCAGCTTGCTCGTGTCAGGAAATTTTTCTCAAAAGTTACAAGTTGTTCGTGCTAGTCCTATGTTGTGGCCAGTGCTAACGCTAAGTGCTGTCAGTATTGTGATTGCGCTGATACACAACAGGCCCGCTGGCGAATTCTGGTCTGGTTTTTTTCACTACCAGACCTATCTATTTTTGCTCCCGTTTCTCAGTGTAGGCGCCGGTGTATGGCAACAAAAAGCATTGAAAATATTTTTTGCCGGAGCGATTTTTGCGGCTACTTTGTATTATTTAAATTTTCTCCATGTTTTGCCGAACAACACCATGTTCCGTAGTTATGTTGTGTATGAAGGAAATAAATCGATCTTACTAGGGGTCTTGCTGGCCTTGTCCTCTGCCTGGATGTTGCACGAATTACTTCTGCGCAAAGATCACAAGCTAGTCAGAATAGTCGTATTGATTTATGTCGTTGCAGCCTTGATGCTGCTGGCAAAAACTCGCACTGCCAGTGTGACTTTTGTCTTGCTTTGCCTGATGATTGCATGCCGCAATTTGCGTTGGTCGTGGCGCAGCGCTGCAATATTGGGATGTCTGATAGCCGGATTCGCAGGCGCATGGCAATACGTTGTTAATTTGCCTGCTCCTGCCACCTGTGTGGTGAATGAGATGCAACAGACCACACCTGTGCAAATATTGCTCACTAGGGCTGAGTGCACAGTGCATCAGATACATTCTTTTGGTCAGGGTAAAAGCGTCGGTGATGACGGCATGCGCCTGGAGATATACAAGGTCACCAGTCAGATCATCGCCGAGCAACCGTGGACAGGACACGGCATTGCCAATTGGATGCCACTCTATCAGGAGCGTGCCAAATCGCTGAGGAGTGGCACCATGACCACGCCTCATAATGACTATCTGCTGTACTTTACCGAGCTAGGTATTGCGGGTGTTGCCGCTTTGTTATGGATATGGTGTACGCAATTGCAAGTAGCCTACCGTATGCGTGCCTCGCCGAATGACAGTGATCGTGCCATGTTGCTGGCGATGCTGGGAATGACCATGATGATAGGCGGGATGTTTAATGCGATCTTACGTGATGGTGTCTTTGGTATGGCGTTTATGATTTTGCTTGCCATTCCGCTGGCCGGGGTAGGCAGAAGTAACATCAGAAGTAATAACGAAAGCAACATCAAAAATAATAAGTAGGACTTAATAAGTATGACTTAATAAGGAGGGCTTACGCAAAACGGAAAGCTGTTTGCTGCCATTCACACGGAACCAGAGGGCTTAATATAAAACATCAAGACCTCTCAACACAGAGACACAGAGGCACAGAGAAAATCAGGAGAACAGCGAAATCCTGCCTTAGTCTTCATTTGTTCTTCCTCTGTGCCTCTGTGCCTTTGTGCCTTTGTGGTGAGGGGTTTTGATTTTTCCGTAAGTCCTAATAATGAGCGCGAAGGCAAAAATAAGCACAACAAGCCTGACATCGTATAGTCAATTAATTAAAAAAACGAAAAGGATCGTCCAATCAATATAAGCCTCTCAGAGCAAAAATGCCCTGGAAGCCGCATAAAATATGGACAATGAAAAATTAAATAATGGCAATTATCAATCAACAGACACTAGAAATTTCTCGACGTTTATGGGCGTCAATGCGCACACACCGCAACATGTTATGGATTACTGTAATTACGATGTTGCTAACGGCTTTGACGGAGGCCATGTTTCCAAGAGTATTTGGATATCTGCTGGATCATGGTTTTAAGGGTGAAAAAACCAATTTACCATTATGGAAAATCCCCGCCGCCATCGTCGGTATTTTTATTTTGCGCGGACTATGCACCTTCACTACCAGCTACTTCATGTCATGGATCGCGGCTAGTCAGTTAAACGATTTACGCGCCCAAGTTTTTGCCCGGATTTTAAGTGTGCCGATTAATTTTTATCAAACAGAATCTAGTGGACGCGTGATTAATACCATCATGTTTGAGGCGCAGCAAATCGTAGAAATGGTCAAAGTATCGATCACGACTTTATTCCGTGATTCATTTACTGTCGCGGTATTGTTCATCTATTTGCTGTGGATTAATTGGAAATTGACTTTGGTTACCTTGATCCTGATTCCTGCAATGGCCTTGCTGATACGCAGGGTCAGTAAGCGACTGCGCAAACTTAACCATGATCAGTTAGAAGTCAATGGCGAGCTGACGCAGGTCATTGAAGAAACCACTCGCGCTAGCCAGGTGATCCGTATTTTTGGCGGGCAAAAATATGAGCAGCAGCGCTTCGATCTAAAGAATGAAAAGCTGCGTGGCTATGCGATGAAAACCACGATTGCAGTCGCATCAACCACGCCAATTACCCAAATACTTGCGGCTTGTGCAGTCTCCGTAGTGGTCATGTTAGCGGTTGTCCAAAACAAGACTTCAGTGGGTAATTTTGTTGAATTTATTATGGCGATGATGCTGTTATTAGCGCCGTTAAAAAGACTGGCTGATCTTAACGGTCCCTTGCAACGTGGTATGGCGGCAGCCGAATCGGTGTTCTCCATGATAGACGCCGTGCCAGAAAATGACAGCCCTAGCGCCACTGCATTAACTGCCAGAGCCCAAGGCAAGCTGGAGTTTGTGAATACGAACTTTAGCTACCCGGGCCAAGAGCAGATCGCCCTGAAAAATATCAATCTCAGCATCCAGCCTGGCGAGACCTTGGCCTTGGTGGGAATGTCTGGTGGAGGTAAGACCTCGCTGGTGAATTTGGTGCCACGGTTTTATCAAACAACTGGCGGAGATATTTTTTTGGATGGCGTTTCGCTTAATCATATTTCACTCACCAGTTTGCGCGCGCAAATCGCGATGGTCAGCCAAAGTGTGGTCTTGTTTGATGATACGGTTGCCGCCAATATTGCCTATGGCGATGCGCAGCCAGACAGGGCTCGGATTGCTGCTGCCGTTACTGCGGCACATATGGATGATGTTGTGCAGGAATTGCCTGAGGGCCTGCAAACCATGATTGGTGACAACGGTAGCCGTTTATCCGGCGGCCAGCGTCAACGCTTAGCAATTGCCCGGGCGATCTATAAAGATGCGCCGATTCTGATTTTGGATGAGGCAACTTCAGCCTTGGATTCTGAGTCCGAGCGCGCAGTGCAATCGGCATTGGACGAGCTGATGCAAGGAAGGACGACTTTAGTGATTGCACATCGTTTATCGACGATCGAGCGCGCCAGCCGGATTGCCGTGTTAGTCGACGGTAGTATCAGCGAGATAGGGACACACGCAGAGCTGCTGGCAAAAGACGGTGTGTACGCTAATTTATATCGCCTGCAGTTCACGGCATCAGCATAAATCTCAATATGAACGCAGAACCAATCAGCAAGGCACGCATCTTAGTCATCGCCCCAAACTGGATTGGTGATGCAGTCATGGCGCAGCCTTTGCTGCAGCTCTTAAATCAACGCTACCCACAGCATGCTATTGATGTACTGGCAGCCGCTTGGGTTGCGCCCGTATTGCGTGCCATGCCGGAAGTCGATAGCGTGCTGGAGACACCGTTCAAACATGGCTCTTTGCAATTGCGTGAGCGCTGGCGCTATGCCCGACAATTACGTCAGCGAGCTTATGTTGCTGCCTATATTTTGCCGAATACCTTGAAGTTTGCTTTAATCCCCTGGCTGGCCGGTATTCCGAAACGGATCGGCTATAAAGGAGAGAGTCGCTACGGGCTGATCAATGTTATGCACCATGACGATCCGCTTGCGCCGTGCGCGATGGTACCGTTTTATGCCGCATTAGCCAGTGCGCCAGCGAGTACAGTAGTCACAACGATTCCACGTCCAAGCTTGTCGGTTGCACCTGCGCAAATTGCCAAGGTGTTAGAGCAGCTTGGCTTGTTGGTAGAAAAGCCGGTGATCGCTCTCGCACCGGGCGCAGAATTTGGCAATGCAAAACGCTGGCCGACTAGCCATTTTGCGCAGTTGGCAATACAGATTTTACAGATGCGGCCAGATACCCAAATCGTTTTGCTAGGTTCACCCAAAGATCAGGCGGTGTGTGAAGAAATTCGCCAGCTTTGCCCACAAGTCCATCATCTGGCAGGCAAGACCAGCTTGGATCAAGCTATTGCGCTGATCGCCAGCGCCGCTACGATCGTCAGTAATGACTCGGGCCTGTTGCATATCGCCTCGGCATTAAATCGTCCTGTGATCGCCTTATACGGGCCTACGGACCCTGACCATGCGCCGCCATTTTCAGATATCGCTTATTCACTGTCCTTGCGCTTAAGCTGCTCGCCATGTAAACAGCGTGAGTGTCCGTTAGGCCATCAAAATTGTATGCAGCAATTAAGCAGTGATAGCGTCTGGAAGATCGTAGAGCGGATAGAGTAAGCTTGAGATTGCAGTCTCGGATATCTAGCCGGGTTTATTTTCCGAACCCGGTTTGAGAGACAATCTCCGTGGCGGATAAAATAAATACGCTAGTGATGAGAACGCCGATCGCTTACTCAAGCGATCAATCAGGATCGGTATCGCAATACCTGCAAGGCAGCCAAGCAGCAAATGTACCGCTAAATTACTCACTCCCAATAATTTGCTTAGCACTATCCGCAGGCCGCTTGCCACCAGCACATGCATCAGATAAATCGTCATTGAGCATGAACCGATGAATGACAGCAAAGCTAGTGATGGTGGTAAGCCAGCCTGTGCCGTAGGTTGCGATAATTGGGCTAGAAAAACAGCAATGCTACAAATGAAGACGATAGATATCACCGCCAGTAATAAACTTAGCAGTCCTTGCTGCAGATACGTCAACCCTAGCCCTTGATGAAAACCCCATTGTGCTGCCACAAATGCGCACGTACTTGTGGTTAGCCATAGCAGAGGCCGTGTAGTGATGACCTCAGCAAGCTGTTCGGATTGTATGCCCAGTACAAAAAACACAAAGTAAGTCATAAGGTAATCAATAGGGAAGGGCGCAACCATGTTGCCGTTGCCATTACCAACGTACAGCGCAGAAGTGATAAGCAATACCAAGGCTAAGGGACGCAATTTAGATGACGCTACGTCCAACTGAAGAAAACGATGCAGTAAGGTCGCTAATATAAATACCAAAAATAGTACATATAAAAACCAAAAGTGCGCACGAGGCATCCAGAATAAAGCCAGCACTTCTGCAATACTGACTTTGCCATTTGTGTATTTAGATAAAAACACTTCAACCATGCCTTGCAGTAGAGACCAAACTACGTAAGGATAGGCAATGGTTTCCAGCTTACCAATGAGCAGATTTTTAGCGCCGTATTTTTGGAATGAGGCATTAAAAAATAGACCCGATAAAAAGAAAAACAATGGCATGTGAAAGCTATAAATCACACTATCGATCAATGAGTAGGTAGCTTGATCAAAAGGGATTCCGGCATTCCAGACACCGCGGGCCACATGACCATACACCACCAGTAAAATGCCGATGGCTTTAGCATAGTCAACCCAGATAGCTCGATTTGTCATAGGTGATGTTGTCAGCAGATTTTTTATTTGAATATCAGACGTCCAATCATTCTGCGGCTTACAAGCCTAAAATGCGCCAGATGCCGCAGAATGATTGGACGTTCTAAGTTTAGCAGTTCCCTTTTATATTCTTTAGTTCAGTAAGGTGCGCCATGCGCGACGCTTTACTTAAGCAACGTCATTTCTAGCGCAAATTATTTCCTCGGCTTGATTGGTGCTCATGGTGCACCCTACTGGCTACTGACTAGCAGAGACCTTTACATCAAAATAATATCGTACTGTTCCTGTGGGAATACGCTTTCTACTTGCAGCGATATCGGCTTACCGATGAAGTCTCCTAGCATAGCTAAGTGCTGCGACTCTTCTTCTAAAAACATATCAACTACGACTTGCGACGCCATCACGCGGAATTCTCGCGGGTTGAATTGTTTGGCTTCACGCAGCAGTTCGCGCAGGATTTCGTAGCAGATGGTACGGGCAGTTTTGACTTGACCTTTGCCGCTACAGGCTGGGCAGGGTTCGCACAAAATATGTGCCAAAGACTCTCGTGTACGTTTTCGGGTGACTTCCACTAAGCCCAAGGCCGAGAAATTGGATACCGATAATTTGGTACGGTCGCGGGATAAGGCTTTGTTCAATTCTGCCAGTACGGCGGTTTTATGTTCCTCATTCTCCATATCAATAATATCGAGAATGATGATGCCGCCGAGGTTACGCAGGCGTAGTTGACGGGCAATTGCGTGCGCCGCTTCCAGATTGGTTTTAAAGATGGTGTCGTCAAAGTTACGACCAGCGACAAAACTGCCGGTATTGACGTCGATGGTGGTCATGGCCTCAGTTTGATCGATGATCAGATAACCACCCGATTTAAGATCGACCCGGCGTCCTAATGCACGCTGAATTTCTTCCTCTACGCCATACAAATCAAACAGCGGACGCTCGCCGGTATAGTGCTGTAGTTTAGGTAAAACAGAGGGCGTGTAGGTGGTGCCAAATTCATGCAGCATCAGGTAATTTTCACGCGAGTCAATCTGTATCGTAGCCGTTTCTTCATTGACGAAATCGCGTAATACGCGCTGCGCCAGATTTAAGTCCTGGTGCAATAAAGTTGCTGGCGGTTGGGTCTTCGCCATTTGCGTAATATTGGCCCAGGTGCGACGCAAATAGTCGACGTCGGATTTCAGATCCTGATCCGAGGCATCTTCTGCCATGGTGCGTACGATGAAGCCACCTTTTTCGCCCGGCTGCTGCAAGCTTAATACCTTGGCGCGCAGAGCTTCGCGCTCGGCTTCGTTTTCTATTCTTTGTGAAATGCCGATATGTGAATCTTGCGGTAGATATACCAGCATGCGGCCAGCGATAGAGATTTGGGTAGAAAGTCTGGCACCCTTGGTACCGATAGGATCTTTGATCACTTGTACTGTCACGGATTGACCGTCATACAGCAGCTTTTCTATCGGTGTCAGCGCATTATTGCCACTCTCTTGTGAGCGCGCATCCCAGATATCGGCGACATGTAAAAACGCAGCACGCTCTAAACCAATATCGATAAATGCAGATTGCATACCGGGTAATACACGTACCACTTTGCCGAGGTAAACATTGCCGACCAGACCGCGGGACAGGGTGCGTTCAATATGAAGTTCTTGCACCGCACCCTGAAAAATCAGAGCAACACGGGTTTCTTGCGGGGTGATGTTGATGAGGAGATTTTCGCTCATAATTTAATAAAATATTCGATACAATAAATAAGCAATTAGGGGATGTGAATGCCAGCTTGACGTAGCAGCGTGGCGGTCTCAAATAAGGGCAGTCCCATGATGCCAGAATAACTGCCGCTGATGTGGGAAATAAAGCGCGCCGCAGCACCTTGGATACCATACCCGCCCGCTTTGTCGTAGGGTTCTGCGGTGATGCAATAGGCCAGAATTTGTTCTTCGCTTAGCTCTGAAAAAGTTACTTCAGAGCGCTGTGTTATGTGCCAGTGTTCTTGCCAGTGCTCGTGCCCATGCCCATGCATGCCAACTACCGCAAGGCTAGTCAGCACCGCATGAGTTTGACCCGATAAAGCACGTAACATGTCGCAGGCTTCAGCCTGATCTGCGGGCTTGCCAAGAATATGGTCATGGATGACCACGGTTGTATCTGCCGCCAATACCGGACGCGGCGCTAATTTGCGTTGTTGCATGATGCTCCAGGCGACTTGAGCTTTTTCCTGGGTCACGCGTTTGACGTAATCCATGGGCAATTCGCCAGGCAAGACGATTTCAGTGACATCGGGACCGCGTGGCGCGGTATCACGCAATAAGAGCAGATCAAAATCGATACCAACCTGGCGCAGTAACTCACGACGTCGCGGACTTTTGGAGGCAAGATAGATTTTGTTGTCGATGATGGGCATAGGGTGTCCTTTTATCTTGTCAGACCCGATGATAAGGATGATTTTGCGTAATCGACCAGGCGCGGTACAACTGCTCGGCTAATAGTACGCGCACCATGCCATGCGGTAATGTCAGGCTAGAAATGCGGATCAGCATATCGGCTTTCGCTTTAAATTCTGCATCCAGACCGTCTGCACCACCAATCACAAAAGCTACATCACCACCGGCTTGTTGCCATTGCGTGAGTTGCTGCGACAGGCCAACGCTGCTTAGATCTTTGCCGCGCTCATCGAGTGCAATGATGCGTGTATTTTTCGGGAGCGCAGCTTCAATTTTAGCGCGTTCTAATGCCATGACCGTCTCGGCGGTTTTGCTGCCGGAGCGCTCGACCGGTTTGATTTCTTTCAGCACGATACGACAATCGGCAGGCATGCGCTTGCTGTATTCGTTAAAACCCGTCTCTATCCAGGCAGGCATTTTGTGACCGACGGCGGCGATGATGAGTTGCATAGGATTGGTAAAAAAAGCGTGGTAATTAAACAGGGAGAAATTAAATATAGATAAAATATACTCCTGGTAGGTATATTTTAATCGTCCATATATTCTTTGGTCAATAAGGCATATTTATATAAAATAATGGGGAGTATATTCATATTCCTCAATGTCACATCGTGACATAGCCAGCATCATCAGGATGCCATGATTTTTAGCCAGCACAAAAAAATTGGCTCCTGTTATGTGCAGGAGCCAATCAGGAGTCACTTAAAAGTCATTGAGTTGAGGCACTTATCAGCACCGCACTAACAAAGAATTACTCAGCAGTTTTAAGGCGGGTCGTCGCTTTTTTATCAGCGGCTTTTTTAGCAGAAGCAACCGATGTTTTAGTTGACGCGACTTTTACGCGCGCACCACTTGGTGTTTTTGGAGCACGTTTTTTTGGTGCTGCGTCAGTTGCTGCTGCACCGGTGGCAGTTTTACGTGTTGCTGGTTTGCGAGTTGGTTTCAGTGTTGATGTAGCGGCTACATCATCCGTCGCTGCTTTGGTGGCACGCGGTTTGCGGGCTGGCTTTTTAGGCTCATCATCCAAGGTAGTCTGACTTGCCATCATGTCGTGCGTTACTTCGACGGGTGCCGCTTTGCTACGGCTGCGTTTAGGTTTGTCTTCTTCTTCAACCGATGCCGTCGCTAGTTTGGTGCTGCGTTTTGCCGCGCCAAATTTAATTTCTTTATCGCCCCATAACTCTTCCAGACGATAGTAAGCACGGATCGCGGGCTGCATGATGTGGACGATCAGATCGCCCAGATCGACCAGTACCCACTCACCAGTTCCTTCACCTTCCATACTGACGACGGTGCCGCCGTTTTCTTTAACTTTGTCGCGTACCGATGCCGCTAAGGCTTTGGTCTGTCGGTTTGAAGTACCTGATGCGATCACAACGCGATCGAACAGGCTGGTCAGATGCATCGTATCGAATAGTTGAATGTCTTGTGCCTTGACGTCTTCCAGAGCGTCAATGACGAGGGCTTGTAGTTTTTTGATATCCATTATTTTTTCGTATTTTCGTATAAATGATGTTGTTGTATATAGTCTAGCACCTTAATTGGGACTAACCCCGGAACAAACCCCGAGACCAAGGTGCTTGCTGCGCCACGCTCCAGTTCTTCTCGAATCTGGGTGGCTGAAATATCCACTTGCAGATCATCTGCCAGATAGGTCAGCCCAGCGGGAGTGGTGCGAATCTGTTCGGGTGTCGCCGCTGCTTGCCTGAACTTGCTTAGTGCTTGATTGACGACTTGACTGACTACTTGATTAACTTGCTGTGTTTCTATGTCGGTATTTATATCTGTATCTTTCTGCTGTGCTTCCTTTGCTGCTGCCTGTAGCAAGTTTGTTTGATCCAGTTGGAAGCCGGGTCGTGAGGCCGCGCAGATATGCGCCAGATCAAACAAGTGTTGCCATTGGTGCCAGCTAGACAAATTCTGCAACTGGTCGGCACCGATTAAAAAAACGATTGAAGTAGTATCACCGTACTCTGCGCGCAAATGCCGCAAGGTATCGATGGTGTAATTAGTTTGCTGTCGTTCTGCCGCTAGGATTTCCTGACGATCAATCACCACCGGACAATTAACTTGGTCTGCAAACGCCAGTTCCAACATCGCACATCGCTGCGCGGCGTTGGCGGTTAAGCCATTTTTCTGCCAGGGATTTCCGGTAGGAATAATCCGCAGCTCTTGTGGCTGTAATAAATCCACGAAACGTCGGGCCAGTGCCACATGCCCAAGATGCACCGGATCAAAACTACCGCCCAATACCACAACACATTTCACGTGAGTCTGTTCACTGAGCATATCCGATGAATCTGGGACTGAATCCAAATTCACATTCATTTAAACCCAGTCCTTATGTGGCAAAAAGTCTCTTGCCAGCGCTGCTTCAGGACTGTTGTCTTCTGGTTGCCAGTCGTAACGCCATTTGACGATCGGTGGCATGGACATCAGTATCGATTCAGTACGGCCGCCCGATTGCAGTCCAAATAGAGTGCCGCGATCAAACACCAGATTAAATTCGACATAGCGACCACGGCGGTAAGCCTGAAAGTCACGCTCGCGTTCACCATAGGACATATCCTTGCGCTTTTCAAGGATGGCGCTGTAGGCAGGTACGAAGGCATTACCTACCTCTTGTGTCATTGCAAAGCTGCTGGCGAAATCCAGTTGGTTAAAATCATCAAAGAAAATACCACCGACGCCGCGTGCTTCTTTGCGATGCTTGAGGTAAAAGTACTCGTCACACCATTTCTTGAAACGCGGATGCAAGTCAGCGCCAAACGGACTGACAGCATTTTTGCAGCTTTGGTGAAAATGCTGCGCATCTTCGATAAAACCATAATACGGTGTTAAATCCATGCCGCCGCCAAACCACCAGACGTCAGGCTGACCTTCGGCATAAGTGGTAAAAAAGCGCACGTTCATATGTACCGTCGGTGCATAAGGATTGCGCGGGTGCATGACCAAGGACACGCCCATCGCTTCCCATCTACGACCTGCCAGTTCTGGCCGGTGCGCTGCCGCAGAGGGCGGTAAATTGCTACCCATTACATGTGAGAAATTCACCCCGCCGCGCTCAAAGACATGGCCTTCTTCAATCACGCGTGAGATACCGCCGCCACCTTCTGGTCTGTCCCAGCTATCAGTCACGAACTGCTTGCCATCAATCTGCTGCATTGCTGCCACGATACGTGTTTGCAGATCAAGCAGATAAGTTTTTACGGCGCTGGAATCAGTCATGCGTTTGGTTTATCTCGTGATTAATGTTTTTTATTCATAGCGCGCCAGCCGATATCGCGGCGATACTGCGCACCATTGAAATGAATTTTTTCGACTACTTCATAAGCATGTTTTTGCGCTAGCTTGACCGTATCACCCAAACCAACGACGCAGAGAACGCGGCCACCTGTCGCTGTCAGCTTGCCATCGGCCAGCGCCGTTCCCGCATGAAAAGTTATACTCTCTGGCGTTTCTGGAGGGATACCTGTAATCACATCACCTTTACGCGGTGCGTCTGGATAGCCTGCCGCTGCCATTACCACGCCCATTGCCGTGCGTCTGTCCCACTCTAGTTCTACCGTATCTAGTGTGCCGTTGACCGCGTGCTCCATGACATGCACCAGATCGGTTTTCAGTCGCGCCATAATCGGCTGCGTTTCTGGATCACCCATGCGGCAGTTAAATTCCAGTGTCTTAGGATTACCGTGATCATCAATCATCAAGCCAGCGTAAAGAAAGCCAGTGAAAACAATACCGTCTTTGGCCATGCCTTGTACCGTCGGGATGATGATCTCGCGCATCACACGGGCGTGCAATTGTGGTGTCACGATAGGCGCAGGGGAGTACGCACCCATACCGCCAGTATTCGGACCTTCATCATTATCTAGCAAGCGTTTGTGATCCTGGCTTGTTGCCAGCGGCAAGATATTTTTGCCATCAACCATCACGATGAAACTCGCTTCTTCACCTACCAAAAATTCTTCAATCACGACACGGGCGCCAGCGTCGCCTAGTTTGTTGTCGGACAACATCATATCGACAGCGCCATGCGCTTCTTCCAGACTCATCGCGACGACGACGCCTTTACCGGCAGCTAGTCCGTCGGCTTTGATGACGATTGGCGCACCTTTTTGTGCGATATATTCATGCGCCGCAGCCAGGTCAGAAAAGGTTTTATATTCTGCGGTCGGGATGGCATGACGTTGCATAAAGGATTTTGCAAAATCCTTAGAGCTTTCCAATTGTGCTGCTTCTTTACTCGGGCCAAAAATCTTTAGGCCGCGTTCACGGAATACATTGACGATACCTGCTGCCAACGGTACTTCCGGACCAACTACGGTCAAACCGATTTGCTCTTTTTCGACAAAATCAGCCAAGGCAACGGAATCGGTTAAGGCAATATTTTTCAGGCGGGAATCCTGCACTGTACCGCCATTACCCGGAGCGACAAAGATTGTTTGCACACGCTCGGATTGGGCGAGTTTCCACGCCAATGCATGTTCACGACCACCTGAGCCTACGACGAGAATTTTCATATCAGTTTTCTATTTAATATTCTGAGTTGAATCCAGAATTAGTTTTCGAACTTAGTCTTCAAAGCTATTTTTCGAAATTACTCTTCAATAATGGCATTGGTGAACACTTCTTGCACATCATCCAGATTTTCCAGCGCATCCAATAATTTTTGCATTTTGATCGCGTCATCGCCAGCAAAAATAGTCTCTGTGCCTGGCTTCATAATCACCTCTGCGACCTCGGGTACAAAGCCTGATTTTTCTAAACTATCTTTAATGCCGGACATATCGTAAGGCTGGCACAACACTTCAATACCGCCTTCGTCATCGGTAATCACATCATCCGCACCAGCCTCTAAAGCGGCTTCCATCAAAGCATCTTCATTGGTGCCCGGTGCAAATAACATTTGTCCACAATGCGTGAATAAAAATGCGACCGAACCTTCGGTTCCCATATTGCCGCCAAATTTACTGAAAGCATGGCGTACTTCAGCCACGGTACGTACTTTGTTATCGGTCATACAGTCAACAATGATCGCTGCACCGCCAATGCCGTAGCCCTCGTACCGGATTTCTTCGTAATTTGCGCCTTCCAATGTGCCGCTGCCGCGTTGAATCGCGCGCGTGACATTCTCTTTCGGCATATTGGCATCAGCGGCTTTATCTACCGCGAGACGCAAGCGCGGATTGGACGCGATGTCTTCGCCGCCCATACGCGATGCAACCGTAATTTCTTTGATTAAGCGCGTCCAGACTTTGCCGCGTTTTGCGTCAGTGGCCGCTTTTTTGTGCTTAATATTGGCCCATTTACTATGTCCTGCCATGATTGCTCTCTCTTGAATTGGCAATTGTTTACCAAATGCTGAGAAAATTCGCTCAGCTGTGGTTCTATAATGAAGTCCGGCATTTTAACATAGTGATTTTATTCAAATCCCCCTATAGAACGACCTAAATCATGTCCAAACCACTGCTGATCGCAAAAACATCGTCGCAAGAGCTATATTTATTGTCTGATTGGGCGAATCGCCACGGATGTATTACCGGTGCCACGGGTACTGGCAAGACGGTGACCTTGCAAGTAATGGCACAGGCCTTTTCCAGTATTGGCGTACCTGTGTTTATGGCCGACGTTAAAGGAGATCTGTCTGGCATGGCAAATCCGGGTCAAATCAGTCCGAAGATGCAGCAACGGTGCGAACAGATTGGCATTGAGTCACCTGTCTGGCAAGCTTGTCCTGTCACTTTTTGGGATGTATTTGGTAAGCAGGGGCATCCGGTGCGCGCTACGATCTCCGATCTCGGTCCACTGATGTTAGGACGCATGCTGAATCTGAACGAAACCCAAGAAGGCGTATTACAACTCGCCTTTAAAATTGCTGACGACAATGGCTTGCTGCTGCTCGATACCAAAGACCTACGCGCAATGTTGCAGCATCTGGGCGATAACGCCAGCGAGTTTCAGACCGAATACGGCAATATTTCTGCTGCCAGCATAGGTGCGATACAACGCGGCTTACTGGCGATTTCTGAGCAGGGCGGTGAGCAATTCTTTGGCGAACCGATGTTGAATCTGGACGATATGCTGCAAACCGATGCCAGCGGTAAAGGCATTATTAATATTCTGGCGGCGGACCAATTACTTCAATCACCGCGTTTGTATTCGACTTTCTTGCTATGGATGCTATCTGAGTTGTATGAACATTTGCCAGAAGTCGGGGATCTGGATCAGCCAAAGATGGTGTTCTTTTTCGATGAAGCACATTTACTGTTTGACGAAGCTCCCAAAGTTTTACTGCAAAAAATTGAGCAGGTTGTACGCCTGATCCGTTCTAAAGGTGTAGGCGTGTATTTTGTCACGCAAAATCCGCTCGATATTCCCGATACGGTGTTAGGACAACTCGGCAATCGCGTCCAGCACGCTTTACGCGCATATACTCCACGCGATCAGAAAGCGGTACAAGCAGCGGCAGAAACCTTCCGTCCTAATCCGGATTTGAATACCGCGCAAGTCATCGGTGAACTCGGTGTTGGTGAAGCGCTGATTTCTTTCCTTGATGAAAAAGGTAGACCGAATATCGTACAGCGTGGATTTATATTGCCGCCAGCGTCGCAGATCGGTCCCATTTCGGTAGACGAGCGTCAACAGATTATCGCTAATTCGATTGTCGCAGGCGTATACGAAAAGACGATAGACCGTGATTCTGCTTATGAAAAACTCAAAGGCAGAGTCGCCAATGCGCAAGCGCAGAGTGCGCCATCTCCTAGTAATTCTGGCGGGATGATTGATGGCTGGGGCAACTCTGGCGGCAATGTTGGTACCAGTGCGTCAACTCGCCCGGCGCAAGATTCTGCACCAGGCATACCTTCACAAAGACAAGCGCCAACGCAGCAGCCCCAAGAAGAGGGCGGCATTGGTGACACGCTGAAAAGCGTGTTTGGTAATTTGCTGGGAGGTAGCAGTGGAATACGCCGTCGTGATAACGTCGCAGAGACGATGGTCAAATCAGCCGTGCGGACGATAGGATCACAGGTTGGGCGTGAAATTATTCGCGGTGTGTTGGGTTCTATTTTGAAGAAAAAATAAATAAACTTTGATGATATCGTACTGCTGAATTTTGAATGTCCGATATCTAGCAATCAGTCATCGAAAAAACCGTATTGAAGTTAGTACTTCAATACGGTTTTTCTTTATGCAGCGTTCAAAGTCCCGGCATGAAACCGCAAGTGATCTTCAATAAAACTAGTGATGAAGTAGTAGCCATGGTCATAGCCTGCATGACGTCGCAGGGTTAATGGCTGGTTTGCCATTTTGCACGCCATTTCAAACTCTTCTGGCAGTAATTGCTCCGCTAAAAATTTATCGCTTAAGCCCTGATCAATCAATATGCCGTTTGGAAACGGCGTATCAGTATTCGCCATCAAGATCGATGCATCGTAATCCAGCCAGTGACTTTGATCTGATCCTAAATAGCCACGAAATGCTTTTTGACCCCAAGGACATTTTGTTGGCGCGACGATCGGCGCGAAGGCAGAGACCGAGCGGTAGATGTCACGGTTGCGTAAGGCTAGCGTCAGCGCACCGTGACCGCCCATGGAGTGACCAAAGATGCCGATACGATCTTCACGTGCAGTAAAATTGTTCAGTACTTTTTGGCGTAACTCATGTACTACGTAAGAATACATGCGGTAATGTTTTTCCCACGGTAGTTCTATGGCATCCAGATAAAATCCTGCCGCCAAACCGAAATCCCAGCTTTCGCTTTCGCCTGGTACTTCGGCACCGCGGGGGCTGGTATCTGGCGCGACTAACATGATGCCTAGTTCCGCCGCCAGTCTTTGCGCACCGGCTTTGATCATGAAGGTTTCTTCATTGCAGGTGAGTCCCGCCAAATAGAATAAGACCGGGACTGCTCTCTCTTTGGCTTGTGGTGGCTGGAATACCGAAAACCGCATAGGCAATCCGATCTCACTCGACTCATGCCGATAAAAACCTTGCACGCCACCGTAACAGGCGTGCTCGCTGATTGTTTCTAATGCGGTCGCGGTCATCTTGACTCCTGTTTCAGTTCACTTAAATTAGTTTGCTCAGAATAATTTAGCTTAAAATTCGACAACAGAACGAATCGACTCTCCGCTCTTCATTAAGTCAAAGCCTTCGTTGATGCGTTCTAATGGGAGCTTGTGCGTAATCAGGTCGTCGATGTTGAGCTTGCCTTCCATGTACCAGTCGACGATTTTTGGTACGTCGGTGCGGCCACGGGCACCACCGAAAGCAGATCCTTTCCAAACCCGGCCAGTGACCAACTGGAATGGACGTGTACTAATTTCTTGTCCCGCTGCGGCAACGCCGATGATGATCGATTGACCCCAGCCTTTATGACAGGATTCTAAGGACTGGCGCATCGTAGTGGTGTTGCCGATGCATTCAAAACTATAATCAGCGCCGCCGTCAGTCAGGCCGATAATCGCATCCACGACATTGCCGGATTCCTTTGGATTGACGAAATGCGTCATGCCAAATTTACGCGCCATGGCTTCACGACTTGGATTGATATCAACGCCGATAATTTTATTTGCGCCGACCATACGCGCTGCCTGAATCACATTCAGGCCAATGCCGCCGAGACCGAAGACGACTACGTTGGCTCCAGCCTCAACTTTGGCTGTAAACAACACAGCGCCGACGCCAGTGGTAACGCCGCAACCGATGTAGCAGACTTTGTCGAAAGGAGCATCTTTACGAATTTTTGCGAGAGCGATTTCTGGCACTACGATGTAATTGGAGAAAGTCGATGTACCCATGTAGTGATACAGCGGCTTGCCATCTAATGAGAAACGGCTAGTCGCATCTGGCATCAGACCGCGACCTTGGGTGCTGCGGATTGCCTGACAAAGATTGGTTTTTTGTGAAAGGCAAAATTTGCATTCACGGCACTCAGGCGTATAGAGCGGGATCACATGATCATCTTTTTTCAAACTCTTAACGTCGGGGCCGACATCGACCACGACGCCTGCGCCTTCATGCCCAAGAATCGCCGGGAAAATACCCTCAGGATCAGCGCCAGACAAGGTGTAGTAATCGGTGTGGCAAATGCCAGTGGCTTTGATTTCGACTAAGACTTCACCAGCTCTGGGGCCTCCCAGTTCAACTTCTTCAATCGTCAGTGGTTTGCCGGCTTGCCATGCGACTGCTGCTTTGGTTTTCATGTCTGTCCTTTGTCGTGATAGGAGGTAGGGTGAACTGTAATATGTAGAACTGTAATGAGTAAAGCCGTAATGGGTAGATGCGTAACGAACGACTTAAAGCTGAGAGCAATTTTAGCCAAGAATGCTAGATAAACTGGTAGCTACTGCGACAAGTAAAGCAAGCTCTGCTCCGCTAAAAATATTCTGTGTGAATGCTTCGGAATCGATAATCCCCAGTACGCGACCATCCGCTGCGAGGATCGGCAAGCATGCCTCTGCCTGCACTTTAGGATCGCAGGTGTAATATTCGCCGCCGGTTGCGAGATAGGCGCTGACGTTATTGATAATCCGGCCTTTGCCGCTGATGCCGACGGTGCTGTTATTACTGATGGCAGCAAATTCGGGCGTGAGCGGAAATTCGGCACGCGATGCGGCGCCAAAGTAGGCGAGTTTCACTAACACTGCATTACTATCTGATTCGGAATCTGTTCGGTCGATTTTCTGATCATTTTTTTGATATACGCCAAACCACTGGCTGCCGCTGTGTTGCTGATAAAACTTGACCAGCGCAGTCACTCGTTGCAACAGCCGCAGATTGTCAGACGTTTGTCCGCCCAGGCTGGCGGCGAGATCGTAGGGCGTGGCGGATAGCTGATCAAACAAAGAGCATGATCCGCCTTCGCCCAGTTCTGGCACTTGATATTGCCATTGGACTTGCGTGTCTTTTTCAGTTGATCTGATGAATTGCTGCAGTTGTTCTTGGTAGCTGGAAACTTGCGTCGCAAAATCAAGCGGTAATTGTGCTTGATCGATGCCGCTGTGTGTCATAAAAAATGCGATTGACATTGGTCTGCCCGAGGTTCTGAAAAGTCCCTGAGTTTATCAGATGTCTCATATCAATGTGGCATAGGACGGAACGCTGAAAAAGCCCGGCAGTGCAGCGCCCGGCACCCACTTTTCCAGCAGTTTAGCGATCTATTTCTTTGGCTTTTTTTCTTGTGCAATTTCTTGAATCGCTTCGGCAAATTCTGATACGTCTTCAAAACTTTTATACACCGAGGCAAATCGGATGTAGGCGACTTTGTCCAGACGTTTTAGTTCGCGCATAACCAGTTCACCGACGTGGCCAGAAACGACTTCGCGCTCACCGCTGGCCAGGAGTTTTTCTTCTATGCGCTGGATGGCATTGTCCACCGCTTCTGCCGATACGGGACGCTTGCGCAAGGCTAGCATCAGGCTGCCGCGTAATTTGGCGGTTTCAAATTCGGTTCTACTGCCATTCTTTTTGACGATGACAGGCATCGCCAGCTCGATTCGCTCGTATGTCGTAAAGCGTTTATCGCAATTGGCGCAACGGCGGCGGCGGCGGATGGTATTGCCGTCATCCGGCACGCGGGTGTCGATTACTTGCGTGTCATCGTGGTGACAGAACGGACATTTCATGCTGACTCCAAGTCGGGAAGAAAATGCAGCGTAGAGTACATACTCCCCATTATTTTTATAGAAAATGCCTGATTGTCCAGTCTTTCTCTGGACGATTAAAATATACAGGTAGAGCTTCTTGCAAAATACCCAAACCAGTAAAGTCGAGCATGGGTGTGGCCACTGTTGCGATTGGTTTTCTTGTT
>NZ_JASJXN010000053.1:0-23575 GCF_035018705.1 Undibacterium sp. RTI2.2
TAAATTTATCCTGTTGCTATTGTCTCATTTGAGGTAAACACTCTGCTTGGCTTTTTATCGTGCAAAGATCTCTATCTATTAAATATCCGTAGGAATTAAAATCTTCAAGTGAGTTTTTCTCTATTTAGGTTTTGATGAAACCTAATGTCGGCAAATTGCCTCCCTCGCCGTCCCACTTAGAAATTTCGTCTTTCTCTAATTTTTTTTCAACTTGCTTTTGACGGGATAGATATTTTCCAACCACGGTTAATATTGTCAATGAGGCTATCGCAGAGGCGATAATTATTGTCTGTTTGTTCTTCATCAAATTCTCCAATTGCAGTTGGTTTTAGTAATTCGAGGCAACATGCGTCTTAGTCCAAGTTACCTACTTTTTACGGAGTTAGTTACTTGAATTACCTAAACTTTGGGTACCGAGCTACGCCAAGTACCTGTTGTGGGGGCGTAATCCTCGATTTGTAGCTTGCTTTCTTTGGCAGATCGTCCCGCCCAATCGGTACGAAAAGCACTCGGTTCTCCTATTGGATCTTTCCTTAGACCATATTGAACTTGATATTCCAAGGTCGTCTGTGCGGTAGTTCGCTTAACCGAAAAAATATTAAACCGATTAAATAGCGTGCTGAAGAGGCCGACACCAACTAAATAAATAGCTGTTAAATATATTTTTTAATGATACATAGTCGTATAAAGAGACCAATAAAAAGTACGAGAATATTGCATTTAATATTAACTTTCGCCAAGGAAGTGGCGACAAGAAGATGACCGAACAAAATATTTTTTGCATACTGTTTTCATTGCTATATAAGACATTTTTAGTAGCGAAAGATCATGAAAAAAATATCCTGAACAACATAAACTTGAACATATAAGTTGGCTGACAGCTGCTGTCCTCGGTGCGAACGAAGGCATCGTCTCCACCTCCAGTTTGATTTTAGGTGTTGCTGCTTCCAATGCGAGCCACACTAGTATTTTGGTTGCTGGCGTGGCGAGTCTGGTCGCGGGTGCAATGTCAATGGCAACCGGAAGAGCTGGTCTGTTGCCGGGATCTCAATCTGTTTTCTGGCGGTTCTTGGTGGACTTGCCGCTTATACTGGCGGTGCCAACGTTGTGAAAGGATCTGTACGAGTGATGGGTTGGAGCGCTTTAACAATGACTCTAACCTATGCTGTGGGCAACGTATTGGGAAGCGTTCAATAATTTAACGTAAAACTGTCATTGCAAATTGTGACCTGTAAATTACCAATGAGAGCCATCAAATCACAATCATTATGAACATGAGCTGATATGGTAACGAATGTATCTTCAAAGCAGGTCATCTACGCCGCATTGATCGGAAATATTTTAATTACTATTATCAAAACTGGCGCTGCTACTTGGACCGATAGTGCCGCTATGTGGAGTGAGGCTATTCATTCGTTTGTGGATACCGGCAATGAATTATTGCTGCTGTATGGCATGCGCCGCGCTGAACAACAGGCCGATATAGAGCACCCAATCGGCTACGGGCGCGAGCTCTATTTTTGGAGTTTTATTGTCGCTTTGCTGGTATTTGCTCTTGGTGCGGGCGTCTCAATTTATGAAGGTGTTTTGCATTTGATGAAGCCTCAGTCAATCACCGACCCCATCGTGAGTTATGTAGTCTTAGGACTAGCCTTTATGTTTGATGGTGCGTCTTGGTTGATCTCACTGAACCAGTTTAAAGCGTCCAAGGGTACACTCGGATATTACGACGCATTTCGTCGAAGCAAGGATCCCGCCTCTTTTATTGTTCTATTTGAAGACAGCGTGGCATTGATCGGGATTGTGACTGCTGTAATTTCCACTTATCTGGCAACTAGTTTAGGTCTACTGGCGTCTGATGGGATCGCTTCTATTTTGATAGGAACAATACTCGCAGGCACCGCAGGCTTGCTGGCACGGGAAAGTAAAAGTTTGTTGATCGGAGAACGTGCAGACCACCAACTAAGTGCTTCATTGCTGAGCATCGCTAATCAACTCTCGCCGTCAGTAACAACTAACGGCGTATTGACGGTACAACTTGCGCCGGATCAAATACTCGCTGCGATGAGTATCGAATTTGCAGATAATCTCAAAACATCACAGATTGAAACTCTGGTCGTCGATATTGAGCGCCTGATTCTTGTAATGCATCCCGAAGTCGTCACCTTTTTTGTCAAACCACAAACTGCTACTGCCTTTAAAGAGTCTTTGCAGCTACGTTTTGGGTTGCTTGATTCTTTGCCAGAAAAAACTAACTAGCAATATCGTCCATACCCTTAAGTTCAAATTAGGATGAGCAAATGTGCCATTCGCATCAGATGCAATTGCCCATTCGCTCTGATTCAATTCTGCTAATTTCCCCCTTTTTTTAATTACGTCACCTGGGTTAGGTAGCGCACAGACAAGCATTGTTTTCGCGCCTACCTTGTTTCCACCTGATGATAAAAAAACAAACCAAAATGAAATCTCCAGGCAGGACATTTACGATTTTTTAGACTGATTCTGATTTTTTACAATGGAGAATGTTAATGGAAATCATTATTTTTGATACTAAAGGGATGACCCGTGGTATTCGCCTAGGGCAAATATATCGCGCGCTTGAAGGGATCGATGGCGTAAGTAATACCGCACTTTCTTTACGTGACGGAAAAGCGATTTTGTCTACTGACCCTGCCTGCGTAACCGCATCACAAGTAGTAGAGGTTATTGAAAGACTCGGTTACCACGCCAACATTCATTTGTCCTAAGCAGTACACCGTACAGATTAGAGTTTTATAACAGCTCAAGCTGATCGTTCTTTTACCTGAATGAAAGTCAAAAATGAATACCGATACACAAATTCAAAAGGACGTTCTTGCTGAGTTGAAATGGGAACCGTCTGTCGATGCTTCTCATATCGGAGTTGAAGTTTCTGATGGAGTAGTCACACTCGCTGGCCAAGTCAGGACCATTACTGAAAAATGGGATGCAGAGCGAGCAGCGCAGCGCGTTCACGGTGTTAAGGCATTGGCGGTCGAAATCGATGTCAGACTTCCGGGGACTAACCAAAGGACAGATAGCGATATTGCACGTACTGCAAAATATACACTTGAATGGTTGACGTATGTACCAAACGACGCGGTTAGCGTCGTTGTTGAGAATGGCTTTATCACCTTAACTGGCGAAGTTGATTGGGAGTATCAGAGGAAAGCGGTGATTGGCGCAGTGCGTAATCTAATGGGAGTTACCGGATTGAGCGATCAAATTATGATTCAACCGAACGTCTCATTGAGTGCGATCAAATCAGATATTGAAGCGGCATTAGAGCGTCGTGCTCATACAGATGTAAAAAAAGTCTTCGTTACCGTTAATGGTAACGAAGTCACTTTGTCTGGAACCGTACATAGTTGGTTGGAACGTGATCTGGCTGTCAATTCAGTTTGGGGAACACAAGGCGTAAAAAATGTGGTTGATCAAACCACTATCCGTGAATAATTATTGTTAAGAGTGGCCTTATTGCTAAGTCGCGAGTATCTGTTTGTATCGTTTGGAGTCCCACCCCGTGGCTTATAGTTCCGTCATCGAAAATGTGGGAGTAGATACCTTAGTAATAATGAATAAACGATAGATTCACTCGTTTCTGCTTTTAATGCCGATATTGGACCAAAGTATTTAGTTAATTTCTCAAACCCTGAGATAGTAATTGAACGTATTGGGAACTTAATACGCCGAGATTTTTGGAGTGCGCCATAGTCCGAAAATATCCCACCCTTCCTGGCAATCTTCAGCAACTTTTTTCATATTGGCTACCATGAAACCTACAACACAACTGCATCAACTTGGACAAAGTCTCTGGCTCGACAATATCACACGTGATCTTTTGAGTAGTGGGATCCTAGCGCACTACTTGGCAGAGTTATCGATCACGGGATTGACTTCGAATCCAACTATTTTTGATCAGGCGATCAGGCATACCGCTGCTTATGATGCAGATATTCATCAAAAGTTGGAAGAGGGAAAGTCTACTGAAGCCATTTTTTTTGAATTGGCGATGAGTGATCTAAGACACGCAGCAACATTACTTCTTCCGATATTTAAGATCACTGACAGCGTGGATGGCTGGGTATCATTGGAGGTGTCTCCATTGTTAGCAAACGATACAGAGGGAACAATTGAAGAAGCTAGGCGTTTGTATAAAGCAGCAAATTGCCCTAATTTATTCATCAAAATTCCGGGCACCCCCGCAGGGCTGAAGGCGATCGAAGAATCGATTTTTGCTGGCATAGCAGTGAACGTGACATTACTATTCTCTGTAAAGCAATATCTTGCAGCAGCAGAAGCTTATCTTTGCGGTATTGAAAGACGAATCTCAGCCGGTCTTGACACGAAAGTGTTTTCGGTAGCGTCCGTTTTTGTCAGCCGCTGGGACACTGGGGTAAAGCAGGAAATCTCACCTCAATACCATAATCAGTTGGGCATTGTGATGGCGATGCTGATTTATAAAAACTATCAAATACTCATGACATCTGTGCGCTGGCAGAAAATCCTGCAATCAGGTGCTTGCCCACAACGGCTATTGTGGGCAAGCACAGGGACTAAAGATCTTACGGCACCAGATACCTTGTATGTCGATGCTTTAGTGGCTCCGGGAAGTATCGTTACCGTTCCTGAAAAAACCTTACTTGCCTTCGCAGATCATGGTAATCCGGAAAGCGTATTACCTATCGACGGCGGACTTGCCTCTGCAGTATTAGAAGAATTCAGACGGGAGGGCGTCGATGACGAAGCTCTGGCGGAGCGACTGCAAGTTGAAGGAGTTGCGTCATTCGTCAAGTCTTGGGAGGCTTTGCTTTCAATAATTAACGAAAAGGGACGAAAGCTTGCGAATGTTGAAATTTCGGAACAGTGGGAAAGTAGCAACTCCGGTGAATAAGCCTACTAAGCGTACTTTTGTGAGCGATCTCATTTTCCAAGCTGCGTCCGATAGCTCTTTAGGATTTCTTACCTGGAGTTTAAATTGAACGAGTCTGAGCAATTTTCTGAGCTGGAAATCGATGAGCGATGTATTAATACCTTACGTACTTTATCAATTGATGCAGTACAAAAAGCCCAGTCAGGTCACCCTGGCACACCAATGGGCGCAGCGCCAACTGCGTATTGTTTGTGGCAATATTTTTTACGGTATGATCCTGAAGACTCGCAATGGATTAATCGTGATCGTTTTGTCTTATCCGCTGGTCACGCCTGTGCTTTGCTATACAGCTTACTTCATCTGACAGGGATAAAAGCTCAGTCGTCAAGTTATCCACCCGGCGATCGGCTGGCAGTCACTCTGGAGGATTTAAAGAGTTTTCGACAAGCAGGAAGTCGCTGCACCGGACACCCTGAATACGGCTGGACTTCTGGAGTTGAAACTACTACAGGGCCGCTAGGGCAAGGGTTGGCAAGCAGTGTCGGCATGGCGATCTCAGAGCGCTGGTTAGCTGCGACCTACAATCGCCCTGGCTTTGATCTATTCAACCATCATATATATGCTTTATGTGGTGATGGCGACATGATGGAAGGCGTCAGCAGCGAGGCGGCATCGCTGGCGGGGCATCTGAAATTATCTAATCTGTGCTGGATTTATGATGACAACAACATCAGTATTGAAGGAGCGACCTCAATCACTTTTACGGAAAATGTTGCGGCTCGCTTCGTCGCTTATGGTTGGCAGGTACTCAAAGTCAAGAATGCTAATAATTTGACTGCCTTAACAAAGGCTTATCAGATCTTTGCAGATTCAGATAAACGAGAAGAGCATCAGCAACAAACGCATGACGAAAATGAGGACAGACCTACTCTCATCATTGTCGAAAGCCACATTGGCTACGGCGCACCACATAAGCAGGATACGCGCGAAGCCCATGGAGAGCCTTTAGGTGAAGATGAAGTCCGTCTGACAAAACTATTCTATGGATTTAAACCTGATTTACAATTTGATGTACCTGAAGGGGTGATTGATCATTTTAAAAAGCGATTCGCATCGCGTGGTGTATTAGCTCATGCGGCTTGGAACACGTTGATGTTGGCCTATCGCCAGGAATATCCTGCGTTAGCCTCAGAAATTGATCTCATGCAAGAGCGTAATCTGCCTGAAGGCTGGGAGACGGCCTTACCCATTTTTGATGCTGATGAAAAGGGTCTTGCTACGCGTGATTCATCAAGTGTTCTATTGAATGGGCTGGCACGCAAAATACCTTGGCTATTGGGTGGGGCTGCTGATCTGTCGCCGTCGACTAAAACTCAACTCAACTTACTGGCACCGAGTAATTTTCAAGCGATTGGTCAAGCACAGGAAGGCAATTATGCCGGACGTAATTTTCATTTTGGTGTGCGTGAGCATGCAATGTGTGCCATTGGGAATGGGATGAGTTTATACGGCTTGCGTCCGTTTACCTCTAGTTTTCTCATCTTTACTGACTATTGTCGCGCCGCACTTCGACTCAGCGCGATGATGGAGCTACCTTTAATTTATATCTGGACGCATGATTCGATTGGTATGGGAGAGGATGGCCCCACTCATCAACCGATAGAGCAACTCGCCTCGCTTCGCGCCATGCCAGGCATGGTGGTGTTGCGGCCAGCAGATGCGAATGAGGTGGTGGAAGCCTGGCGAGTAATAATGCAGCTAAAACAAACACCTGTTTGTTTGGTATTGACACGGCAAACGGTACCTACCTTGGATCGTTCTATCTATGCCAGCGCGAATGGTCTTGCTCAAGGCGCCTATATTTTGGCGGACGCTCCAGGTGGTCAAGTGGATGTACTGCTGATCGCAACAGGCAGCGAGGTAGGACTTTGTATTAAAGCATACGAACAGTTAAAGAGTGAGGGCATACATGCTCGCGTCATCAGCATGCCATCATGGGAACTATTTGAAAGCCAACCGCAATCCTACAAAGATAAAATACTGCCTCCGTCAATCAAAGCAAGACTCGTTGTAGAGGCGGCCTCAACATTTGGATGGGAGCGGTACGTCGGTTTGGACGGTAGTATTTTAGGCTTGCATACCTTTGGTATCTCTGCCCCGATGAAAGTGTTGTTAAGACAATTTGGACTTGAGACGGAGCATGTCGTCGCCTCTGCCAAAGTACAAATTATTTTAGATCGCAAATGAAAATTACGTCTTATCTTATCTTTTGAGGTGACGTAATCTGGTTTAACTTTGCACTATATTTTTTGTTTTAAGTACGCTGGTTAAATTGGTTGCCTGTTAACGATGCAGTTTGAAACTAGGTAATTTTTTTGCTAATTTTAATTTGTGCTTCACGTCAAATTTGACTACCTCCTCCACTCCCCGTTCTCCGTGCAAATCTGTATCAACTAATCCATTATTTAAATCGACAAAAGCCTGCTTCATTTTTTTATTTGGCTTGCTTGGATGCTGTTCGACACTCTCATCACGTTCATGAGGTAATTGTGGAATAAGTTTCTTGATGGTTAAGTCTTTCCCGTATTCGTTGCCATTTTTTTTAGTCATGATATTTTCCAAAATTAAAGTATCAAATTACTTAAATTTTTTACTGGTTTTTGTTAAAACAGCAGCTTTTAACAAACTTACAAACTCTAGTCTTTCATAACATCTCAAATCAGTTTCCAAATTACGCCAAGTATTATTTTTAATCCGTACGATAGCCAACATAGAGTAATACTTCTTCGCTGAACGTCGTTAGCCTACGTGTTACGGATCCGATAAGGGTAGGGTTGCGCCAGAACTCAATAACACACTAAGTTCATCTGCTAGCATAGGTCGAGCCAAATAAAATCCTTGTCCTTGCTCACATCTTTGAGAAAGTAGATAGTCGTGTTGTTCAGACGTTTCAATTCCCTCTGCAATAACGCACATCTTAAGGGATCTCCCCATATTAATTACAGCGCTTACTAGGGTTCCGTCGTCTGGATCGTTGGTAAGCTGTCGAATGAATGATTGGTCGATTTTAAGATTATTAAAAGGGAATCGTCTCAAGTAGCTAAGACTAGAGTAGCCGGTTCCGAAATCATCGAGTGCTAACTTGATTCCCAAATCAGAAAGCGCTTGCAATACGGAGTAGGCAGAATCAGCATTCTGTATTAATACACTCTCTGTAAGCTCAATTTCCAAATAGCGAGCTTCGACGTTAGTCTCACGCAGTACACACAGTATGTTTTTTAGGAAATCGTCTGCCCGTAACTCAAGGGCCGAAGTGTTTATCGAAATCACGATCGCAGGAAAACCTTCTTTTATCCAAAGTTGCGCCTGACGGCAAGCAGTGTGTAGAACCCATCGACCAATTTGTATTATCAAACCGCATTCTTCTGCGATCGATATGAACTGTCCCGGCAATAAAAAACCTCTTTCGGGATGTTGCCATCGAATAAGCGCCTCAACTCCAACTACGATACCAGTGTTTAAACACACTTTAGGTTGATAATGAAGAATAAATTCGTCTCGTTCTAACGCTCTACGCAAGCTAGTCTCAATCGATTGCCGTTCGATTGCTCTATCGTTCATTCCTTGTTCAAAAAATTTAAAATTATTACGCCCATATTGTTTTGCGTGGTACATCGCAATATCAGCGTTTTTTAAGAGTGTTCGAGTATCGTCCCCATCATCAGGATAAATACCAATACCAATACTTGCGCCAATAAAAATCTCATTTTGCTCAACCAAATGAGGTAATTCGAGTGACATCAAGATTTTTTTTGCACTTAGCGCTGCATATTCCGCATGCTCAATTGAAGGTAGAAGAACAATAAATTCGTCTCCTCCTTGGCGACTGATTGTGTCTGATTGACGTACACAATCTAGCAAGCGTTTTGCGACTGATTTAAGCAAGCCATCACCGGTTGCATGCCCTAAAGAATCATTAATATATTTAAAATGATCAAGATCTATAAACATCACTGCAAGTTGCTTTCCTTGACGATGTGCTAATTCGATCGCTTGAGTGAGTCTGTCTTGCAATAACATGCGATTTGGTAGATCAGTAAGGGCGTCGTGATGCGCTAAATGATTTAACTTTGCTTTAGTATTTTCTATTTTTTCAACCAATTTTTGTGATTCGATTGATGCTATCACCAAGTGGGCGTTTGCCTGCTGCAAGACTGTTAATTGGTTATCAGTTTCAAACGGATTTATGGATTCAATTAGTATTTTGTTTTCGCGCAGAATTGCTCCTACTTCCCTTATGTTCGCTACGTCCTCGCGTGCTTGTACTGTTCCTTCACGCTGCTGCGCCGCATCTTCACGTAAATGTGCAGTATTTTCTCTTGCCGAAGCCAATTTCTCGCGGCTTAAAACAATTGCCTCATCTTCTTGCAAGGCATGTTCTCGTACGATAATATCTTCCACGGGTACGCTAGTGAGTTTGATGATCGGAACTGTGGGCTCATTTTCGTGATTATCCTGAGCCGCATTTTCTGGTTCGTCCTTATTCATGATTATTCCAGATTCTTGAACCGTCATTGTTGATCGCTAACTGTGGGTGACCAGTAAGTATGCCTTCGTAGGCAGATAATGATTCTCCTAATAGGATGCCGTCGTCGGTAATGTCGAATAAACGAATTTCTTTACTATGATTACTTCCACGTACTTTTACAACGGAGATTGCACGCTTAAATTGACCTTCAAGTTCAATATATCTTTGCATGACGATAGCATCTGCTAAAAATGCGCTGCCAAAGGGACTAAAACGTAAATCGGCATATCGATCTTCTAATTCGGAGGTCATCAAAATGGTTACACCCATACCAGTCAGTTCTGCAATCATTCTATAAAGTGATCCTCTAAAGTCTTCTTGAAATTCCGGTGCCAAGGCTAATTCAAACCCGGACAAAGAATCGATCACAACACGCTTGGCTTGCAATTTTTTAATCATATCTATCAAGTCGTGGAGTGTCTGATCAATAGACAGATCGAGCGACCTTGTGTCGATAACACCTACTTTCATGTCTCTTACTAAAGAATTTAACTGACCACTTAATAGTTGGCTTGGACTTTTCTCGAATGCGGCAATTACCCCTTTCTCGCCATTTCGCACACCCTCAGCCAAAAATTCCGTAGCTAATATTGTTTTCCCCGAGCCCGAGGGTCCGACTACTAAAAGTGAATAGCCCATGGGTAGTCCACCACCCAGCATCACGTCCAAACCTTTGACTCCTACAGAAACTCGCTTATCTGTCACAGAGGAAGTTGTCGACAAACTCACTGTCTCGCCAGGATTAATGATGGCTCGTGGATAAATTTGGATTCCTAAATTACTTATGCGAAATGTATGTAAGCCGGGAGCGTGAGCATGACCACGCAACTTAATTACTTGGATTTTGCGTACGACGGAGTTCCGGTGCAAATTTTGGGATAACCAAATTATTCCGTCTGCAATAGTAAAAACTGGACTGGGCTCAGATCCGGGTACCACATATTCCCCTATCAAAAAGGTAGTTGCTTGCCAACTAGACATTTGTATTCCCAGCTTCTGTACAAACTGCTGTAAAGAGGATGTATGGCTGATATTTTCATTGTCGGAGTCGATGACTGACCTAAAGGAATCAACAAATATCAGACCCGGAGAATAATTTTTTACTTCTTTTTCGATGCGCTTCAGCACGCTGTTAAAACTTTCCTCCATCAGTTCGACCGATAAATTAATAAAGTGAATTGACTCTCTCACTTTCTCTAGATTAAAAAAAGGAAATTGCTGTTGGTATCGAAGCATTTTTATTGCTGGTTCTCCCGATGTCGTAAAGAACAACGCACGATTATCAGGACTAGCTAGTGAAAACATAATTTGGTGTGCAAGAGTGGTTTTCCCACTGCCTGGAGCACCCGCAATGAGATTGAATGAAAACTCAGGGATACCTCCGCCCAGCAAATTGTCGAGCCCTGGTACGCCAGTTTTTAATTGGCGAATATTTACTTTTTCATTCATTTTTTAGCCCTAGGTTAATGTCGCGCAAATTACTATTTACGTACTAAACTCGTAGTATCAGAACTGTTAAATGTTCACCTATTAATGAAGATAAAACGTCAGCCAGCGTCGTCAAAAGTACGATATTTGTTTCGTTTATTTGGGCATTGGTTCTGCCCTGAAAGCTTTTCTCAAGATCGTAGAATCGACTATTTTTGTGATCTTCCGTTAAAGGAACATCACAGGGAATCAATAGTGATTCAATCCTAGCCAGATAAATACTTCTTGCGTAAAGAGAGTCAAAACCCGTTTCGCCTATGACTTCAATAATATTAAATGCGATTTGCTCCCATAAAATTACAGTACCGGCTGAACCTTGCTCAGCAATGGAATCTGCCCTATTTTTAATCATTTGGTGCATCGCAGATATATTCGTTTCCATTTGGATCAATTCCGTAATTTAGCTGTAGGTTAATATTGTTGGATGTGTCCTAAGAAATTTGAATTTACGGTTCTACCTTTAAAGTTTTTCCATTAATTTGGGAACAAAAAGTGGTAGGACTCATTAAAAAGTTAGCAAGAGCAAAAAAAGGTACGCGTAAGAACTAAGTCGGTCTGTGCTCTATCGAACAGATAGAGTTGAAATTTAAAAATACTTTTATCCAATTACGCATCGAATTTTTGAATTTTCATATTTAGTAGTCAGAGTGTATGAAAAAATATAGGCATCAATGTGTGGTACTGCACAAATCGAATTGTTTAATTCTTTTATGCTCGATAAATATCTCTATATTGGGAAAAAATCATGCGCCATACAAAAATAGTGACTCCATTTTTTCTACTAATTAGTTTTTTTGGGGGTGAAAGCGTGTTGTCGCAAACAGTCAACGATATGGCACTAATGGGAAGTAACCCGACTTTACCGAAACCCCAAAAGCAACTAATACCCACGGTTAATATCGCACCCGCAATCGGGTGGCCATTAGGCATGAAACCTGTCGCGCCTCCAGGCTTTTCAGTTACTGCTTTCAGCGTCAATCTTGATCACCCACGGTGGCTTTATGTTCTTCCTAATGGTGATGTTCTAGTTGCAGAAACCAATGCACCTCCCAAGCCTGACGATAGCAAAGGTATCAAAGGCTTTGTGATGAAAAAAGTCATGAAAAAAGCCGGCGCTGGAGTGGCCAGTGCAAATCGAATTACATTATTAAGAGGTATTAATAAGGAAGGTGTCGCAGAAATAAAAACAGCATTCTTAGAAGGTTTAAATTCACCCTTCGGTATGGCATTAGTGGGCGAGGATTTGTATATCGCCGACACTGATGCTGTGTTACGTTTTCCGTATAAAGAAGGCGATACAAAAATTACCTCAAAGCCGGTGAAAATCGCTGATCTTCCTGCTGGAACAATTAACCATCACTGGACGAAAAATATTATTGCTAGCCGAGATGGTACTCGTTTATACGTGAGTGTTGGATCGAACAGTAATGTGGGTGAAAACGGCATAGAAGCAGAAACCAATCGCGCTGATATTTTGGAAATCACGATCAAAACAGGGGCAGTTCGAGTGTTCGCCTCTGGATTACGTAATCCAGTAGGGATGGCCTGGCAGCCAGAAAATGGCAGTTTGTGGACTGCTGTTAACGAGCGGGATGAATTGGGAGACGACCTGGTACCTGACTACATGACCTCTGTAAAAGACGGTGCATTTTATGGTTGGCCATACTGTTATTTTGGACAGAACATCGATACACGGGTGAATCCGCAACGACCTGACTTAGTGGAGAGTGCAATCAAGCCGGATTTTGCATTAGGTGCGCATACGGCATCTTTAGGTCTCACTTTTTATGATGCCAACTTATTTTCTCCTCATTATAAAAACGGAGCATTTATTGGACAACATGGATCTTGGAATAGGAAGTTACATAGTGGCTACAAAGTGATCTTTGTTCCGTTTATGAATGGTGAACCCACCGGTGCGGTTGAGGACTTCCTGACTGGCTTTCTAAGTAGAAATCATGAAGCGTATGGGCGACCTGTGGGCGTAGCGGTTGATAAAAAAGGGGCGTTACTTGTGGCTGATGATGTAGGTAATGTTATTTGGCGCATCAATAAATGATTCTGCCGTGTTTTAACAAAACAAAAAATAGTATGACTTCTGCCAAGCCATGTCGAAAACTATGCGCATTACAGAAATTACTAGCCTTTGGCAAAAAAGTGATTGTTCGGTTATCCATTAACTACATTGTATTTTCGCCGATTAGAAATTGCCGCCCTCTTATTGAAGGTCAAAATACGGGTCTAAAGTCAATATCAGGTCTAGGTCAATTTATCCCGCTTTTAGCAAAGGTAATATCGCTTTATTCACCGTGACGAGTAGCCCTTCTTCAACCTGTATTGCATGCAGAAAAATATTTATGTGCGAATGCTAGCATTGGGATAAGCCTCTATCCTAATGATGGACCAGATGCAGATACGCTCATTAAAAATCCAGACACTACGATGTATTTTGCTAAAACCGGGATCAAGAATACTGACGAATTTTTTCGCAGCAATATGGACACTCAAGTAATTTAGACAGAGCCTTGAATGGGAAGAATTTTGTGAATTTGGGTAGGTATATTTGGACGATATAACAATTTTTAAAAAGATTTTATGAAACTGTCTTTCGCGAGCTAAAGATTTTTCTCTTGACTAACTAAAAATATTTTTCAACCAATATAAGAAGGAATACTTTGATAAGCAACTTTCCCATTGTCTGTATAGGCGGTTCTGCAGGAGGTCTGGATGCCTATATCCGACTACTAAAAAACCTTCCGCCTGACATGGGTGTTGCTATCGTGATCGTGAATCACATGCGAAGCATGCCAACTCAGCTTCACGAAATTCTTCCCAACTTCACCAAAATGCCAGTTAATCTAATTAGTGAAGGCTTACTTGTAGAGAAAAATCATGTTTATGTAATACCGGAAAATAAAGATCTTCATGTAAAAAACGAACAGTTTCACCTAGAGGTAATTTCGAAACCTCGAGGGTGGCCAGACGTCATCACAGTTTTTTTGCGTTCGCTCACACAATATTGGAATGGAAAACTCATCGCAGTAATCGTTTCTGGCTTTGATGGCGATGGCGCTGCAGCACTATGTGGCATTCAGCAAGTAGGTGGTATTACTATCGCCCAGAAATTAGATACCGCTGCGCAACCCGATATGCCTGACGCAGCGATTAGCAGTGGCTGTATCAATTTTGTCTTGTCCCCCGAAGACATAGCAGTTCAAATAATAACTATAGCTCAGGCTGCACTTCAAGATAAACATCAATCGTTTCCATAAATTCCTTTATCTTAATTGGCTTGGTGAGATACTGAAGGAATCCTGCTTTTAAACCAGTTTCAATGTCATTGCGCATTGCGTTGGCGCTAAGCGCGATAATAGGAATATGAGCAGTAGCTGGATTTTTTCTCAAGATATGGAGTACGTCCTTTCCGTTCATGTCAGGTAAGTCGATATCCATCAGAATAATATCGGGGACTATTTGAGTCGCTATTTCGATTCCTTTTAGTCCGTTTGGGGCGCTCACTAGAATAATAGCTGGGCGTCGCGCGACAATCGCTTCGATGAGTTTAAGGTTCGCCAAATTGTCTTCCACGTACAGCAAAGTGCACAACTTGCTTGGGATCACGCATTCATCCGATGTGACAGAATTTGCTTTAAGTTTTTCTGAATTGGGCATTGGCAACATAGTTTCCACCGTACTGTGCGACTGCAACGAGATGTCCAATTCTACCCAGAAGGAACTGCCTTTACCAGGTACGCTTTCGACCCCGATCGTTCCTCCCATCAATTCAATCAGTCGTTTACAGACTATCAGTCCGATACCTGTTCCCCCTTCATTGCCTGCCTCTTGACCAAGTCGATTAAACGGCTGAAAGAGTTGGTTGAGTTTCGCGGGCGTTAATCCTCCCCCCGTATCATTTACATTAATACGAAGGCGTCCAGCAGTGATTGCAGAACAAATTATTGCTACCTCTCCGCCTGGCTGATTATATTTAATCGCATTCGAGAGCAAATTGATGAGAATTTGTTTGATGCGCACGGGATCTGCCAATATAAAATCTCGGCTATTTTCAGCAGGTACGACTATCTTGATTCCGCGTTGTTGCGCTAGCGGCAGCACCATTGCCTCGCACTCAGTAATGAGTTCCGTTACAGATACTAGCTCAATGGACAAAGTTATCTTCCCGGAGTCGATTACTGCAAGATCGAGGATTTCATTGATTAATTCAAGCAAGTGCCACCCTGCTTTTGAGACTTGATCAATACTTTGCGATTGTTCTGACGTTGGAGGTGGCAATCCTGAGGCCAATAGTTGACTGAAGCCAAGGATGGCATGCAGGGGTGTCCTTAGCTCATGACTCATGCTAGACAAAAAATCAGATTTTGCCTGATTGGCTTTATCTGCGACTATCCGGATGCGATCGAGCTCCCGATTTCTCTCTTCAAGATCTTGCTGTAACTGAGCATTTCTAGTTTCTGCCTGTTTACGTTCTGTGACGTCGGAAAGCACCGCACGCAATTCACTCCCGCCTTCAATATCTCGACCGAGCGTGGTAGTGATATGCCCCCAAAATGGCACGCCATTTTCATTGACCATTCTTAAATCAAAAGATTGAGACTCTCCACTTACAATCAGCTGTTTATGATGTAAGTAATAAATATCCTGATCATCTTTCAATATTAGTCGTGATATCGGTTGATTGATTAGTTTCCCACGCGTCATACTAAATAGGCTGGCAGCAGTCAGATTGGTTTCCTTGATCAATCCAAGTTCACTTATTGTGCAATATCCGACGGGTGCAAGATCATATAAATCAAAATAACGATCTCTAGCCAGAGCCAGTGCCAATTGTGCCTCACGTAGTTCCTCGTTCTGCATTTCAAGCTCAACTTGATGCACTCGGAGTTCATGCAGCAAATGCTGCCCGTTATTAATTTCTTCGAGCCGAGATACCGGATTTAGCCTAATGTGGGCTTCGGCTCGTTCCCTTTGTGAAAGAATGCTATGGTCATTTTCTCCCTCGTCTGAAGGCATTTCTGCCGGCCTGTCGGAACATTGACTATCCTTTTCATGTGAGCTCATGGGAGCATCTTCCCGACAATTCGTTCGGTAGTCGCAATAGCATATATTTCACCATTTTCTTTTATTAAAGCAGTGGACGTAATAGAGACTTCAACTATCTCATCTAGTTTAGTGCGTCTTTGAGTAAGATACGGCTCCAAAATCTCCGCTTGACTGAGTTCTTGCACCTTAGTAAGCGCTTCGGCACGCAAGTTCTCTGGAATACGTTCGGCTGTATTCATCAATAGCGCCTCTTCCTCGGTCCATCCTTACATCCTCACTGCACCCTGATTCCAGGCTAGTATGCGGCCATTCAAGTCTTGCATGGTAATTGCGTCGTAGGCATCACGTACTACCACCGCTAGACGGAGCAACTCAGTGGCTTTGTGAAGCGCATCGCGTGTTTGCACGATTTCCGTAATATCGACAAAAGAGACTACAGCTCCTTCGATCACATTATCGAGTGTGCGGTAAGGTTGTATCCGCATGTTGTACCAGCGCCCCATGGTAGTTTGTACGGTAATCTCTTTAACAGCAAGCGTATCAAGTACAGTTTGCGTATCCGATACCAAGCCGTCATAGCCCACCAAATTCGAGACAATATGCGCGACCGGGCGCCCTATATCCGAAGGTATCAAGTTAATGATGGTGCTGGCTGCTGGAGTAAATCGCAAGATGTGTAATTTAAAATCTACAAACACCGTACCAATACCAGTACCAGCCATAAGATTGTTCATATCATTATTTGCACGAGACAAACTCAGAATTTTGGTCTGTAACTCATGATTGACCGTAGCCAATTCTTCATTCACAGATTGTAACTCTTCCTTTGAGGTTTCCAATTCCTCATTCGTACTTTGAAGTTCTTCATTCACAGATTGCATCTCTTCATTTGAAGACTTTAACTCTTCATTGGAACTCTCGAGTTCTTCGCGAGTACTCTGCAAATATTCGTCCTTAGCTCGCAATTCTTGTTTGAGCAAAGTGATGCGTGATTCTGTATCCACATCCAAATTGATTTTTTCATCTATGGGGGAATCATCGACTGGCAAGGAACGCTCTGAGGAATCGGCTGTCACATCTTCAAGAATAACCAAGTATAAATATGCCTCTGCTGTCGTCGCTGAGCCAGTCGATACCGGGCAAACGATTAAATTAACCAACGTATAGTGGCCGTTAGTTTTTACCAGTAAGCCAGAACAGCGCGCCGTTTCTTTAGTGACAGTGGCTTTTTGCAGTGATAACGTTAAATCACTCCGTAAGCCATCACGTGCCATTTTCAAAATATTATTGGTACCAACTTCACCTGGTGTTGGTTCCAGATATTTTCCGGTGCGGCCATGTAAATAGAGTATGTCACCATGCCAGTTGACAAGTGCGCATACGGGCGCAAGCTGCTGCAAGAGCGCCTGCTCCGTCAGCTCTCGCAATTGTAATTTTGCTGGAAATTCCATTTTCTTTATTCCTGCAATTTGAGTTTGGTTAGCATACGCAGTGGGTGAAATAGTTCGCAGCAAGTTCCAATTATGTCCCTCAAGTCGATCATCCTTGCGCTGAAACAACTTTGCTTTGCGATCTAATATTTTGAACAATTCGATAAAATCACCTATACCCTCGGAAGTGCCTAATAAGAGAATCCCATTTTTCTTTAAAGCATAATGGAATAAGGGAATCAATTTTTTTTGCAAAGGCATTCCTAGGTAAATCAGCAGGTTACGGCAACTTATTAAATCCAGTCGGGAAAAGGGAGGGTCTTTAATTAAATCCTGTTCAGAAAACACTAGCATGTCTCGGATACTTTTATGAATGCGGAAGTAGTTACCATCGGGCTCGAGCGAAAAATAGTGTGCCAGCCTTTCTGGGCTAATGTCTGCAGCGATACTAATCGGATACAAACCTGCACGAGCGATAGCGATTGCGCGGCTGTCGATATCGGTTGCAAAAACTTGCACACTATAATTTTGCTTCAGTTTTTCTATTCGCTCTTGAAGCAAAATGGCGATCGAATATGCTTCCTCACCGGTAGAGCACCCCGTTGACCAAACTCTTATAACGGCACCAGGGGGTTTATCGGCAAATAGTCGCGGAATGATTTCATGCTCTAGAACTTCAAATACTTCAGGGTCGCGGAAAAAATTAGTTACACCTATGAGCAGATCACGAAACAAGGCCACCGCCTCAGGCGGCGTTTTTTGCAGATACTTAACATAACTGTCGATGTCGTTGATCTGATGAACGGCCATTCGGCGCTTAATACGGCGATTGATGGTACTTGGTTTATAGTTGGAAAAATCGTGGTTGGTCTGTGAGCGCAAAAGAATGAAAATCTTCTTTAAAGCGCTTTCTGTATGGGGTGAATCTACCGCAGGATGCCGATGAAGCTTTCCATAGGCATGTTTGACATAGGTGATAAGCTGTGCAGCCATCTCCGCAGACGGTAAAATATAATCAGCCAACCCGGTCGCAATTACACTTCGCGGCATGCCATCAAATTCGCTGGACTCGGGTGTTTGTGACATTAGCATTCCTCCCTCACCTTTGATGGCTCGCGCACCTAAAGTGCCATCACTTCCAGTGCCGGACAATACAATTCCAATCGCGTTCTCACGCTGATCGTTAGCCAGAGAGCGGAAGAAAAAATCAATCGGTAGTCTTTGTCCGCGTGGCGCCGACGGTTCTAGCAAATGCAATACACCGTTTAGAAACGCCATATCGAAATTTGGTGGAATGACATAGACACAGTTTTGGCGAACTTCCATGCCGTCTTCCGCTTCGAACACTTCGAAATGCGTGCAACGCCGTATTAGGTCGGTCAACAAACTTTTATGGTCAGGAGCCAAATGTTGTACCAGGACAAATGCCATCGAAGGTTCCGCATCTGCCGGAAAGCCAGAAAAGAACTGTTCGAAGGAATCTAATCCGCCTGCAGAGGCTCCGATACCAACGATAGGAAAGGCTATATTTGGTGCGGTTGATGTCAAACTAGAGGGCATCTCAGATAGAGCCATCACCTCACTAGTTTCAGTTAAAGGGTCTTTGATAATTTTTTTTGCGGGCACGAGCATCTCCACAACGCCGGGGAGCGTAATCGCTGAGTATAGAGCTTTTAGTTCTTTTTTAATATTTTTTTTAAAGCTCCGCAAAATTTATGATGTTCACACGACACTGTTCTTTTTGTAAACGCACATCCACTGGCTTGATACAAAACAAGTCGAATTCTTCTCGCCGGGAGAGACTGCTTCCCTTCGATAAAGTAACCTTGGGCTACTCAGGTCTAACTTCTTTTTAAAAAAAAGATCCTACGGTGTAAGAGGAACTATAGATTTTTTAATTTTTAAATTTGACGATAAAGACCAATACGCAATACATCGGCACGCTATTCAATCCATCCAAAGTTAGTTAGCCAGCTTTCGAATAACACAGAGCAATCAGGCCGCGAAAACCATTACTGCAATCGACCTAACGTCATTGCGTTCCTAAAAAAATGTTGTCGGTAACGCTGCGCGAGGTGATTCAAACGAAGGATCATGGCGGGGGTGCGGATAAAAACTTGGACTGATTTATGTCGTTAAGCCGAGACTCTCGCGATATTCTAGTGGACTGCGAGAGCCAAGGGAAATTTTAATCCGTTTTTCGTTGTACCAACGAATGTATGAGTCAAGTGCCTGAATAAACTGCTCAATGGTAGTCGCTTGCCATTCCCTAAGATAGAACATTTCTGTTTTCAGCCGCCCGAAGAATCCTTCGCATGCCGCATTATCAGGCGAGCACGCTTTGCGCGACATCGAACGAATCAACTTTGTATCACTGATCCTCGATAGCCACCCAGGCCAGCGATAATGAGCCCCACGATCAGAGTGAACGATGGGCCGGTCGTTGCTATTGACCACCGTCTCGATGGCGGCATCCAACATCGTGTTGACAAGCTTTGCGTCTGGACTCATGCCGATTGACCAACTGATGACCATGCCATCGAAGCAATCAATCATCGGCGATAGATATACCTTGCCGGCCGGGATATGAAATTCCGTGATGTCGGTGAGCCACTTCTCATTGGGGACTGCGGCACGGAAATCGCGATTGATTACATTCTCTGGTGCAGGGCAGATTTCGCCTAGGTAGGAACTATAACGGCGTCGCTTGACCTTGGCGACGATCAAGCGTTCTTGCTTCATCAAACGCTGCACGACCTTTTCCGAGAGGAAGACCTGCTGCTTGCCCAGTGATGCCTGTATCCGACGATAGCCGTAGCAACGGTGATTGAGTTCAAAGATCTCAGTGATGGTGCTACGCACACCACCATATTTGTCAGCAAGCTGCAATCGGGCCCGATGATAAAAGTAGGAGCTGCGTGCCAGACCCAGCTTAGTAAGAAGTTCTGGCAGTGCATAAGTCTCTCTCAGGGCATCAACTAACATCGTCTTCTCCTGATTGCGCAGAAGGTGCAGGTCGATGCCCTGGCTTTTTTTTATTATTTCGTTGGCCTTCTTTAAGAGATCATGTTCTAGCTGCAGATGTCGGATGTCAGATGTCGCGTCGAAGCGATTCGATTTGTCGCTCCAGTTCCGCACGTTCAGGTTCTGGCGGTGAGTCTTTATAGCATTTCATGGATGCTAGGGCCTCACGGCTAAGTAGTTGATTTGTCCATTTATATAGCGTCGTCCTGTCTACGTCCAGCTTTTGTGCAACTACTTGCGCGCTTTCTTGTCGTGTGCAAAGTTCAATGACCGCTGCCTGCTTGAACTCTTGGGGATGTAATAGTCCCGAGACTTTGCCAACAATCCGCTTCTCTGTTTCGGGGTGTAGTTCATTGATCCAGTCGCTCAGTGTCTTTCGCCCGGGATAACCCAATGCCTTGACCGTGGCAGCAATGCAGCGACCGTGATTAAAGTAATGTTCAACAACCTCTTTCTTCTGCTGCTCAGAATACGTCGGTTTCCTGCGCGCATAGCTTTCCGGCAAATCACAACATTCTTCGAATTCCCGATGCCAGCTCTTGAGAGCATTCTTTGTCGGGTAACCCAGCTGCAAGATGGTCGGCGCAGTGCGCTTCCCAAATTTGATGTAGAGCTTTACTGCTCTAATACGATCTTCGTATGAATACATGAACTACCTCCAAGTAGTCCAAGTTTTTATCCGCACCCCCGGCTGGTCAATATTGAGTGCGCGCCAACACCTAATACGTGACACCGTGTTTCCCTACCAGAGGCAATTTCGTCTGCAATTCTACAAGTCGCCGTCTCGGTTCAGCAAGTTGACAATAGCCTCATTCAACTGTTACGGCAGGAAATTCCTCTTTAAGCCAAACCACGTGCTGTGAATCCTCGATCGCATACACACCTCTTGCACTGTTCCACACCAAAGTTTTCTTTCGAAGTGCTTCCAGTGCGTACTGGATGGAGGAGTCGTCAACAACAACTTCCGAAGTTGAAAAATTTTTGCACAAGGCGTTATATTTTTGTACGGTGGCTGGCCGAAACGGAGCATAGTCTGCGCCAGTTGTAGCCATCACTACCAAAACAGACGCCTGCAAAGGTGGAAGGCTATTCACCTGGCGCATAAAATTCTGTTTGCTATCCAAGTTAATTGCCGAAAATATAGACCTGAATTCAGAGTCAACATTCCAGTCAGTGACGTTAAACCGAAATGCTAAATCGTCAAGGGCCTTATGCAAGGTTTCGGGTTTGTGGCCAGATGCAATGAATTCCGACTCAACGGTCGCGAGGGACGGCGCAACCAACCCGCCGTACTGTGATAGCTCCCACTCTACGAAGTCTTTCCCTAGGGGCTCCAGATCAAACAGGACAGCATTGAGGAAGGCCTGGTCTTTCCCATTAACTAGCATACTGAGCTTATCTCGGTTCGATCCTGTCGCGATCAACCGAAATCCATTATGAGCAGAACCATTTAGTTGGTCGCGTGCTGCTTTTAGGGCATACAATGCGTTGGCACCGGCCTCCGTTGTGATAGCGTGCTGCGCCTCGTCAATCACTAAAACAATTACCGCTTGAGTAGCATCACTTAACTCTGCAAGTGCCTTTGCCAGTGTTTTTCCTGTGCCAATGCCGACCTTAGCGATATCAACTGAGACTCCACCGACATTGATTTTTTCCAAGCCGCCCTTGCGCGCCCATTGGAGTAGCACGCCCTCGCGCTTTTGTAGGTGTTCCCGAACAGCTTCGGCAATTAAGTCGCCTGGATCGCGGCTTCGATCGCTCCACAAGTCCACGTAAATGACCTCAGCCTTAAGCCCCCTCAGCGACGGAATGATATCCTCAATAATGAAAGTGCTTTTGCCAGTGCGCCGAGGCGCTGAAATGAACACACCAGACCGTCCATTGGCAGACAAGGTTCTTTGGACAATTTGCCGGGCTAACTCTGGCCGGTGAAAAATAGGAATTTCAGTTGTCATGATATAAACGCTTGAACTGTATTACAAAGAATTATAGTTCATTATAGTCTACCCACTAGATTTTGCTATAGGAAATTATAGTTTTTTATAGTCTATTATAGTAATTAACATTTAATTAATGTCGCAACGCGCTTATTGCGGTTTTGTCGCGTTAAGCGAGATGCTCATATCACTACATACGGTGGTATTGTCAACTTGCTGAACCGAGACGGCGACTTGTAGAATTGCAGACGAAATTGCCTCTGGTAGGGAAACACGGTGTCACGTATTAGGCTTTTTTTGCTACGTCGGTGAGCTCATCCCATATACAATATGCCTACGTGCGGACATGCCTGTACTGCTCCGCTGTCAAGCTGTTGCGCCGGCACCGAAAGGCATTGTTGATCGGGTTCTGCGCCGACAAAAAGCGCTGAGCTTGGCCGGATGACTTGGAGCGGCGCGTCTGTCGCTTTCGTTACCGCGTCGGTTGATGCGAGAGTTCGGCCCGGTTGTTTAGGCCCTTGTGCTAGCGATACTCGACACCCGGCATGATTGGCGTCTTCGCCACAGGCGAATCGTCTCGTACGTGACGATGATGCCAAGGCTGGCCATAAGCTCTTGTATGTCGCGAAAACTCCGCGCAAACCAGAAGTAGAGCCACACGACATGACTAATGATTTCTGCCGGATAGCGGAAGCCGCGGTAGCGTAGGGATTTTTCCATCACGCTACTTTACAAAATTTTCCCGCAGCCCGTAAGTTGACACTACCTTATTTAGTATCTCTAACTTTTTACCTTAACGACGCGCCGGACTGCTTGTGGTTGTGGGAACTACATACCAAACGGTCGAGAACCGCGTCTGCAATTGTCTTGTTATCGAAAGCGTCGTTCCATTTCTCAGTTGGACATTGGCTGGAAAATATTGTTGATTTCACGCCCACTCGCGCGTCAATGAGTTCCACGACATCTTCTTCCGCCCGTCCAACGCACTCAACCGGCTAGTGATGCTTAGCCTTGTATTGCGATACGGTAGATTTTCGCTATAGGGGAGCACTTAATCCAACATGGTAGGAAACCATTGATTGTCAAACAGCGTGCAATACTTACCAGATTAGGGGTGGAAACAGCGTCCAAAAGTTTCCACCCTAGTGTGTCACCA